>CAZQYT010000033.1:0-9965 GCA_964597475.1 uncultured bacterium
AATATGCGCCTCCTGGAACCGATGGCCCCATGACGATTGCAATTTGACATTTTCCTTTAGCTGAAATTTTGGCATTATTATAAAAAATCCTTCCAAAATGCCCTTCATCTGGAAAGACTTGATTTTGTAATGGTAAAAAAACACCAGCTGAGTCTACTAGATAAATTATTGGAATATTATTTTCCATTGCTATCTGTTGAGCTCTAAGTGTTTTTTTAAGTGTTATTTCAAAGTATGCACCAGCTTTTACAGTTGCATCATTAGCAATAATCATACATTCTTTATTTTCAATTATGCCAAAACCGGTAATAATTCCTCCCGAAGGCACAGATACATTTTCCAGCCTGCATATATTCCAATTTCAAAAAAATTGCTATTAGTATCAATGATTGTGTCAATGCGCTCTCTTGCAGTTAAACGTTTCTTTTTATGTTGTTTTTCTATGGCCAAGGCACCTCCACCTTGCTTTATTTTTTCACGTTCATCATTTAAGATTGATAATACTTCTAAAAATGATTCTTTATTTAGATCTTTATCTTCAGATTTCATATTTGATAAATTGGTGCCAATCCTATCCATCAGACCACCTTCCCATTAAATCATATTTTTCTATTCTATTGGCAATTAAATCATCAGAATTCATATGTTTCAGTTTATCAAGTTCCATAAGTAATGTTTTTTTTAAGGTTTCGCTTGCAAATTCATAATCATTATGATTTCCACCTAATGGTTCAGGTAATATAAGATCTGCCAATCCCATATCCTTCATGTCTAGCGCTGTTACCATCATTGCGTCAGCAGCCTCTTCTGCACGATTACTATCTCTAAATAAAATTGATGCACATCCTTCAGGTGATATAACTGAATACCATGTATTTTCAAAGCAAAGAATGACATCCCCAACACCTATTCCTAGAGCACCACCAGAAGCACCCTCGCCTATTACAACTGTTATGATTGGAACCTTTAATTTAGACATTTCAAAAATATTTGAAGCTATTGCTTCTGCTTGACCTCTTTGTTCTGCACCTAATCCAGGGTAAGCGCCAGGAGTATCTATGATTGTAACTATGGGTATTTTAAATTTTTCAGCTAATTTCATAATTCTTAAAGCTTTTCTATAACCTTCCGGCCTAGGCATGCCAAAGTTATGAAAAACTTTTTGTTTTGTACCACGTCCTTTTTCTTGACCAATAATCATAATTTTTTTTCCATCTATAATTGCTATACCACAAATTATAGACTGATCATCTGAAAATTTTCTATCCCCATGCAGTTCAAACCAATAATCTGTCATCATATGTATATAATCATTTGTATATGGACGTTTTGGATGCCTGGCTAATTGCACTCGTTCCCATCTTGAAAGATTAGTGTATATTTGACTTTTCTTTTCCTTTAGCTCTTTTTCCAATGAGATAATAGTACTATCAACATCTATTCCAGTTTTATTTGCAGTTGATTTTAAAGATTGAATTTTCATTTCAATCTCCTTTAAAGGTAATTCAAAATCTAAAATAAAACTTGACATTAAAATCTCAAAACTGTTTTTATCATAATTTCCAAATCAAAAAATAATGAATAATTTAATGCATAATATTCATCAAATTTTTTAATAAGATGTTTTTCACCTTCTATTTTTTTTAAGCCAGTTAATCCAGGCTTAATCAAGTATTTCGGGTCTATCTTATCAGCCTCAACTATCTCTGAACCTACAAGACTCAATTGCCCTTTCATAACATATATTAGTAAAGGTAAATACTTAATTATATTTATATTTGAATTATAATTAAAAATTTCAATTTTCTTACTACCTTTAATCCAAATCTTATAATATTTCTTTTTATTTAAGAAAGAAAAATACACTTGGATTGGCAATGAAAGGATTATTAATAAAAATGAAAAAATAAAATCAAAAAATCGTTTAAAATAATAATTATATTTCTCAAATAATGGCAACCCTAAAGGCAATAAACTAATATCTGATATTTTTTCTATTTCTCCTCTTCCAATTAAAAATTTGCTTCCTTTCGAAATGAATTTTAAATTAACATTCGATTTATTAATTTCATCAATAATGGTAATTATTCTATTAATATCACCCCATGACTCAGGAATGATAATTTCATTAATATTATGTTTTTTAATAATATGCTTAATTTCAGAGACTCTACCTAAAAATCTATTTGAATTATATTTATTTAAATAATCAACAAAGCCTATAAATAAATAATTTGAATCCGAACAACTTTCTAATTCTCTACCAATCCTAATTGATTCAGGGGACGTCCCAAGGATTAATGCTCTCCTAAATATTAATGACGAATTTGAATTAAATTTAATTTTCCCATTAATAAATAGATAATATATTAATATCCTCCACAATGATGAAATAATGCCAGAAAAAAGAAATGTCATCATTAAGATTGCTCGTGAAAATGCAATGGTGCCAATCAGATAAGTAGAGGCTGCAGAAATAATAAAAGCAATAAATGTAGTTGTAATGCTTCTGCCATAAGAAAAACAATCATTTTTATATAATTTCATAATTAATGAGGAAACAATCCATGAACATATAATATTTATAAATAATGGCATAATATTAATAAAAAGATTCAATTCTAATATTTTTAAATGGTAAAATGAAAGCCATATAAATGATGACATGAAAAAAGTTACCATGATTGTTAAAACATCCAAAAAAAATGTAGTTAGCATTTTTGAAAATATCATAAAATAAGAAATTATTTTTCTACAATTGATTAATATGTATACTAATGGTGATGCTAATTTCCATGCAATAAAGTCTTTTTTATGTTTTTTGAAAAATAAATGCATAGAGGAATAAAATATATTTACCATGTCATATGGTGCTAGCCTGCTGCTTTCTCCTTTAAAGTGCATTATTCTAGCATTGGGATTATATATGACATCATAACCATTTTTTTTACATCTATAACAATAATCTAAATCCTCAGAGTACATAAAGAAAATTTCATCAAACAATCCAATTTTCTTTTTTACGTTTGTTGAAAACATCATGCATGCGCCACTTACTGAATCAACTTGATGCATTTCATTTTCATCTAAATATGTTAAATTATATTTAGAATAAATTTTACTATTGGGAAAAATTTTACTTAAACCTAACATTTTAAATACAGATGAAAGCAATGATGGAAAACTTCTTTTACTTGAAAGCTGCAAACTGCCATTTGCATTTAATATTTTGGGACCAACTATACCAACATGGGTATTACATTCTAAATAATTCATTAAAATTCTAAACGTATCATCTGAAACAATCGTATCAGGATTTAAAAGACATATATAATCAGTTTCCACATATTTAAAACCTTTATTAACTGCTTTTGAAAAACCTAAATTCTTATTATTTTGAATATATTTTATATCAGGAAAATGAGATTTAATCATTTTACTTGTGTCATCATACGAATGATTATCGATAATGATAATCTTTATTTTATTTTTAATGTCAGATTTATAAATGCTCGATATACATTGTTTTAAATGCTTAGAGACATTATAACTAACAATAATAACAGATAGAGTCATTTTTTTAAAAATAATTTCTTAAAAAATAATTTAGGCACAATAAACATCGCCTCATAAACAATTGAGCGATTCATTTTAGATTCACCAACTGTCCTATCATGGAATATAATTGGAATTTCTTTTATACTAAAGCCATAATTAAATGTTAAAAAATTTATTTCAATTTGAAAAGAATATCCTTGCGATTGAATTAAATCAAGATTCATTTTTTCTAATACTTTTCTTTTTATACATTTAAATCCACCCGTTAAATCATATATTGGTACACGTGTTATAAGCCTCGCATAGAAATTAGCAAAATAACTCAACAATAAACGTCTCATAGGCCAGTTAACAACATTAACACCATCTACATATCTACTTCCTATAATCATATCATATTTATCAATATGCTTAATAAAAGAATTAATATCCTTAGGATTATGAGATAAATCTGCATCTATTTGCACAACAATATCATAATTATTGTTTATTGCGTATTTATACCCTTCAATGTAAGCAGTACCTAGACCCATTTTTTTTTCTCTCTTTATAATGTGAATATTTTTATTTCCCCTCATATGTGACTCAACTATATCACTAGTTCCATCAGGCGAATTATCATCAACCACTAAAAGATTTAATGAAATATCAAGTTTAAACAATTGATCAATAAGGTTAGAAATATTTCTACTTTCGTTAAATGTAGGGGATATTACAAGTATTTTCATTTTATCCGATCTTTTATGCTATTTAATGAATATTCAGTTGAAAATATAGGAATACTTAACATATCTCTTATTAAGTCAGTTTTTAATGTAGAGTTTTTCGGTCTATTTGCCACATATGATGGTTTTTTTTTCTTCAACTCACTGGTGGTAATAGGAGTTATTAATTTATGGTCGAAATGAAAGATCTTTGCTATTAAAATTGCAAAATCATATCTGCTCAATGTATCAGAACTACCATAATTATAAATCCCTTCACAATTTAATAACAAACATCTAAAAATCAAATCTGATAGATTTTTATTTAATGCAGGGTTAGAATATTGGTCATTCACTACATAAATTAGCTTTTTATTTAGTAATGAATTATAAACCCATGAAAAAAAAGAATTATGATCTAGGCTCTCCCCATAAATAACATTTGTTCTAATTATTAAATATCTTCTTCGAGAACCTCGTAAAATGTTTTCAGCTTCCAATTTAGTCCGTCCATAATAATTTATTGGATTAGGAAGATCATCTTCAGAATAAGACATAGATTTCCCATCAAACAAATAATCAGATGAAAATTGAATGAAAAAAGTATCTTTAACTGAATAAGAAATTAAATTTTCAACACCTTTTACATTTACATTATAAGCCTCTGTGTGATTAATTTGGCACAAATCTACATCAGTCATGGCTGCACAATTTATTATTATATCTGGGTTCCAGGTATTTATAGAAAGCGCTATTGAATCTCTATCATTCAGATCTAAATAATATGATGATCCCCGTTTGCTTTTACTTGTTGCAATAACTGAAAAATTATCTGATAATATTTTAGTTAAATAGCTTCCTAATTGGCCAGTAGAGCCTGTAATGAGTATTTTTTTTTTACTCAATTATAACTTGCAACCCAATGACTTAAAATCATTTAATTTTTCAACCAATTCATCATTATTTAATGATAATATTTCAGCAGATAAGATTGCGGCATTAATTGCGCCAGCCTTACCAACAGCTAAAGTTGCAACCGGAACACCTTTAGGCATTTGAAGGGTCGACAATAATGAGTCGAGACCACTCATGATTCCACCGGATAATGGTACGCCTATTACAGGCAATGTTGAATGGGCTTTTATGGCACCAGCAAGATGAGCAGCCATTCCTGCCGCCCCAACTATGACATCAAATCCATCTCTATATTAAAATATTCATAATATTTACTTGCATATTCCATTGTTTCTCTATCTGATTCACTTCCAATTAAAACTGCTACCTTACCATTCATTAGTTGCCTCCATAATTTATTGTCCTAATTATTATTTCTAATTCATCTAATAAT
The DNA here is from genome assembly GCA_964597475.1 of uncultured bacterium. Lineage (GTDB taxonomy): Bacteria > Fidelibacterota > Marinisomatia > SCGC-AAA003-L08 > D37C17 > JAYZCM01. Next base: position 5,611 of record CAZQYT010000033.1, read on the forward strand.
CTCAATTTATCTTTACCAGGATTATTTACAAAACCGGCAATTAAAATTAAATCATTACTCCCCTTTACATCAAATATATAAGTAAAAAAGGGACCACCAGTTTCACTGGCTCCATGTTCATACAGCCCTCTTAAAATTTGCACATCATTATTTTTAAATTTAATTTTTTCATTTTTTTTAAAGTATTTAGAAATCGATACATCATTCATATATTTTTCAATATTTAATTCAAAATTCTTCCAAGAATTTTCAAAATTTGAATATGCCTCCTTTTTATCTTTATACATTGCAATCCACCTATAAGGATAACCTCTGCCAACCCATGCAAATGAGTTTATTGAATCTATTTTTATTTCTTTATAATCTAATTGTAAATCTAAAGAATAATCCAACTTATTTTTAATTTTAGATGACAATTCATGATTTTTCCCATTCTTAAATATAGCTTCCTTTAACATCTTGTATTTAAATTGATTGATTTCCTCTAAAATCCAGCCACGATGAATCATCATTTTATCTTGGTAATCAATTGCATCCATACCATTAAAAATGAATACTAATTGATCTTGCGCATATAAATTCTCTAATAAAATCAATCCATCCGACATATCATATTTATCCATAAATTTAGTGAATAATAAATCGCCAGTTGAGTCTGAAGGATAATTAGTATTCGCTAAAATTATCAAATTATGTTTTTTATGATTATTTAGATTCCAAGATTCATCATATTTTATTTTATATTTCATCTCTATCTGAGGTGTATTAACATATTCAGAAAATAAATCATCCATTAATGGTTCTAATAAAATTCTATCTTCAGATGAAGAAAAAATAATTATATCACTGTAGTCTCCTGTGCTTTCAGGCATGCTATTGCATGCAAATAAAAAAATGAATATAATTATTTTCTTTTGCATACAAATAAAAATGATGATGAATTAGTAGGGCCAAACACTAATACTAAAAACAGAATTTTAAATAAAACATATAATGCCATAAGAACACCTTTGATGGAATATTGCATGCTTAAGAAAATATTATAGAAAGTATCTTGAATTAGTCCTTTTTTCCGAATCACATGAAAACCATATTTATTCAACAATGAATTTAAACTATTTGGTGTAAAGTGATATAAATGTCTTGGTGCATCATATGGAGCCCAATGAGCACCATAAACTTTCCTTTCGTATGCATTAAAATTAGGAACGGCAATAATAAGAATACCATTTTTTGAAATCAATTTACTAATATTGCCGAAAAGCTCCTTAATGTCATGGATATGCTCTAATGAATGCCATAAAGTAATAACATCAAATTGATTAGAAAAATTTAAATCATTTAAATCATTGACGGTGTTAAATTCTCTTCTCTTTTTAAAAGGGAAATATTTATCTTGAACTGTAACATCCCATCCCCCTTTATTCATTATGTGAGGAAAAATACTTTCACCTCCTCCAATATCTAATATTTTTTTTCCTCTAACATAATTTAAGATTATATTTTTTTTCCAATATGAAGTTAAAGTTTGAATGTTTTTAAATAATTTGCTCCATGCGCTTTTTCCTTCTACGTTGTGGGGATCATAAGAGGGATCATCATAATATTCACCTATTTCATCAATGGTTGGCCTTGGGTCTAAAAAAATAAATCCACATTCACATTTTTTTAATTCAAATAAATCAGTAGTTATTTTTAACCTATCATGGATTTTTAAGAATTTAGCTTTATTAATTGAATTGCATATTATGCAATAAGAGGTTTCCATGTATTTATTTTTTTCTTTTTACATACATAAAATAGATACCTACAATCATCATTAAAATTGAAATATGTTGCGCTCCAGATAAGCCGAAAAGATATTTTGGATTTGTCCGAATAAATTCAACCATGAATCTAGCAAATCCTGCTAAAAATAAATATTCAAACATTATTTGACCTTTATAAGCACTTTTATTTTTCAATAATGTTAAATATATAAAAATTATAAAATATGCAGACATCTCATATAATTGTGTTGGATGTACTGCAATATTAGTTGGAGGTAATCCGTTTGGAAATGAGCATGCCCATGGTAAACTTGATGGAATCCCATAGCAATCTCCAACCAAAAAACATCCAATTCTTCCTATGCCATGACCTAGAGCTAAATATGGTGCGACCCAATCAGCAACGATTAACCAACTTAAATTATTTTTATATACATAATGTGTAACAAAAATGAGCCCACCAATCAACCCACCCAAGAATACTAAGCCTGAACCAAAATTTTGTATTCCAAATGAAATTTTACTTATATTCAATGTAAATAGTCCCGTAAAAATATCTAACAATCCTTTTAAATTTTCTAAGCCTGCTCCAGTTGGAATATTTTCTATTATGTAATAAATTTTAGCGCCTAAGACTCCTCCCATGGCTGCTCTAAAAATAATTTCATCTCCAACTTTAGGATCATGGCCTGCTTTTATTACATCCTTTTTAATCAAATAATTTGAAATTAAAAAAGCGCTTACCATCATTACTCCGAAAGATGATATAACTATGGGACCAATGTTGAATAGTACGGGATGCATGATTTAACCTTCACTATTAATTAAATGAACAACTCTTGAACGTAATAAATACATTCCTAAATTAATTTCAAGATCTAATATTTCTTTTAAAAACATATTTACTCTTGATCAATCTTCAATATGGCTAGAAAAGCTTCTTGTGGCAATTCAACCATGCCAAGCCGCTTCATTCTTTTTTTTCCCGCCTTTTGCTTCTCAAGTAACTTTCTTTTTCTAGAAATATCACCACCATAACATTTCGCGGTCACATTTTTCCTTAATGCTCGAACAGTTTCTCTTGCTATAATTTTACCCCCAATTGATGCTTGTATGGGTATTTCAAACTGTTGTCTATGAATTTCTTTTTTCAATCTTTTACATAAAGAAGAACCTTGTTTATATGAATTATCCACATGGACAATTATACTTAAGGCATCTACTGTATCACCTGCCAATTTAACATCTAATTTAACCAATTTTTCTGGGATGCCATCAATTAGTTCATAATCAAATGATGCATAGCCTCTACTTGTCGATTTAAGCATTTCAAAAAAATCATAAATTATTTCTCCTAACGGCATTTTATAATTTATTTGAACTTTTTCTGTTGTTAAATAAGACGTAGACAAGTATATCCCCCTCTTGCTGTTGCATAACTTCATGATATTTCCTATATATTCTACCGGAACCATGATTTCGGCCTTAATGTAAGGTTCTATAATTTGATCTATTTCAACTGATTCAGGCATGTCTGTCGGATTATTAACCCTTAATTTCCTGCCATCCTTTAAGATTACATCATAACTTACATTTGGGCTTGTCGTTATAAGGTTCATGTCAAACTCACGTTCTAATCTTTCCTGGATTATCTCCATGTGCAAAGGTCCTAAAAAACCACATCTAAAACCAAAGCCAAGTGCCGTAGAAGTATTAGGTTCAAATGTTAATGATTAATCATTCAATTGCAATTTCTCTAAACTTGTCCTCAAATCATCGTAATCATGAGAATCTATGGGATACATTCCACTAAAAACCATCGGCTTTATTTTTTTGTATCCAGGCAGAGGTGTTTTTGCCATATCTGTCTTCACTGTTAAAGTATCGCCTACATTTATTTCATCAACCTTTTTTATATTAGTTACAATATAGCCAACATCACCCGCCTCCAATTTTTCAACAGGACATTTATCTAATTTTAAAACTCCAACTTCCGTTATTTCATGAGATCCATTTTTTGCAAAATATTGAGCAATCATTCCTTTTTTTAAACAACCATCTACAACTCTAACGTATGGTACTATGCCTCTAAATTGATCAAATGTAGAGTCAAAAATCAATCCTCTTGTTCCATTCCCTTGTGAAGTAGTCGGGTGAGGTATTTGGGAAATAATCGCATCAAGAACAGCATCAATTCCCATCCCTTCTTTTGCGCTAATGCATAATATTTCATCTTCACTACATCCTAAAAGATCAATCACTTGTTTTTTAACACTTTTCTCATCACTATTATTTGCATCTATTTTATTTATTATGGGTATTATTTTTAAATCCATATTAATGGCAAGATATGCATTACTAACTGTCTGAGCTTCAACACCTTGCGTGGCATCAACTAGCAACAGTGCGCCCTCACAGGCAGCTAAGCTTCGAGAAACTTCATATGTAAAATCAACATGGCCTGGAGTATCAATTAAATTAAAAAAATTTACTTCGTTGTTATGTTTATAAATCATAGATGCTGTTTGCGCTTTAACAGTGATGCCTCTTTCTTTTTCTACTTGTAGTTTGTCAAGGAATTGTTTG
>CAZQYT010000034.1:0-9825 GCA_964597475.1 uncultured bacterium
GGCTTTATTGCCCTCATATTTTCATCTTTAATTCCACTAATACAAATGGGGGGATTAATGGCTTTTGCCATGATTTCTACATCGATTGGAACTTTAACCATTCTAGCATCTATAATGGAAATTAACAAAGAAAAATTATTATAAATCATGTACTTTAGAAAAAATATATATTTAATTATATTTATTAATTGCATTTTTGCATTAACAGGCAATGAGCTAATAACTCTAATGGAAAATAAACCAAATCCTGATAATTCTAAGGCAAATATGACTATGACCTTAATTAACAAAAAAAATAAAACCAGAATTTCAAAGGTACACTCAATAATAAAAAATAATGGAGAAAAACAAATTATTTGGTTTTTATCACCAGCTGATGACAAAGGCATAGCTTTTTTAAAAATTGAACATGATACTGGTGATGAAATGCAAATTTGGCTTCCTGCATTTAAAAAAACAAAACGTATTTCATCAAAGAAAAGATCTGATAGTTTTATGGGATCTGACATGAGCTATGAAGACATGACTACTAGAAAAAAAGAAAACTATTTTTTCAACATCATTAAATTAGAAAAATATAATAATTTAAATTGCCATGTGCTTGAATCAATTCCTAATCAAAATATTCATTCTGAATATAGTAAGCATCATACTTGGATAGATTCTTCTTTACTAATCCCCTTAAAAGAAAATTCTTATGATAAAAATGGGGAATTATTAAAAGAAAAAATATTTTCATATATCAAAATGAACTCTTTTCAAGTTCTTAAAGAAATATTTGTAAAAAATATTCAAAAAAATCATTCGACAAAATTAATTTTTGATGAAATTGAACTAAATATTAACATAAAAGACGAAAAACATCTTAAACGCATTCCTAAACTGTAAACATATCATAGTTAATAAATGAATTCTTTTCAAAATAAAGAAAGTCGTTTAAATGAATTTATGGAAAATCCAGAAAAATCGTTGTGGAAATTATCACTTCCAATGATGTTTGGAATGTCTGTACAAGCAATTTATATGATGATAGATACAGCATTTATTGGCAGAATGATTGGCGGGGATGCACTTGCAAGTCTAGGTTATGTTTTCCCTTTCATATTCATACTAATGGGAATAACATTTGGTCTAGGCTCCGGAGCGACCACAGTAATTGCACAATTCATTGGCTCTAAAGATAAAAAAAATGTTGATAATGCGGCTCAACATACCCTCTTATTAGGATTTATAATAAGTATAATAATTATAATTATTGGTTTTATGTATGGGAATAAACTTTTAAAAATACAAGGAGCAGAAAATGAAATAATTACAATGGGGCTTGATTATTTTAACATAATGATTTATGGATCAATTTTTATGATTTTATCTATATTTTTTCGTTCAATCCTAGCAGGGGTCGGAGAAATGATATTCCCAATGAAAGTATTAGGAATAGGTACAATCATAAATATAATTTTAGATCCATTTCTCATATTCTACTATCAAATTTCTGGTGCAGCATTAGCTACTATCATAAGTCAATTAATTGTAACTTTTATTTTCATAAATTATCTTTTTTTTAAAAATAAAAGTTTTATTTCATTTAATTTCAATTCTTTTAAATTGGATGTTAATATTATTAAAAAAATCTTTTATTTAGGAATCCCAGCATCATTAAGCATGATCATAATGTCAATGGGCATAATGTTATTTAATGTTATTCTAGGATCTTCAGAAGCAGTAGCAGCCTATCAGACAGCAGGAAGAATTGAACATTTCTTTTTCTTACCCATTATTTCAATTGCGACATCATTAGTAACTTTAGTTGGTATGTATTTTGGTGCAAAGCGAATTGATTTAGTAAGAAAAATAGTTAAATACTCCATTCAAAAAGGCATCTTAATTGCTTGTTCCTTTAGTTTATTTTTCTTTTTCTTTACAGATAATATAATCTCTATTTTCATTACTGATGAAAAAATAATAGAATTAATAATTTTATACTTTAAAATAATGGCCTTCGCTTATCCGTTTATCGCAATAGGCATGACTAGTAGTAGAGTAATGCAAGGACTTGGGCATGCATATCCAATGTTTATGCTTACTTTATTTAGAGTAGTTATCTTATCCGCTTCTTTAGCATGGTATTTTGTGATAATTTTACATAAACCCGTTTATTATGCATGGATAGGCACACTCATTTCATGTTTTGCAACCTCAATAGTTAGCATTTTATGGTTAAAAAAAATAATTAATAATTCAATAAGAACATTATGACTCATTAATGGTTTGGTTACAAAAATATACATTTAAATTAATAACAATAAATGAGTCTAATTGTAAATTTAAACAGTGGTTAGTCAGTATAGTTAACTCCTCCTTGCAACAACTAATTTGACTTAACCTCCTCCTAAAAAGAGTTCCTTAAAAGGAACTCTTTTTTTATTTATCCAATAAACCAAAACCCTTTGCTATGATTTTATCATATAAACGTGTTGGTAATAAACTAGCAAGAGTATAATTTAAAAATCTATTAGGAGTAATAATGTGTCTAACAGATGGATTTTTACTTTCTAATATAAATTTAACACGATTACCAATTACATCAGAATGAAATCCTTTCTTACCCATCTGAATTACTAATTTGTAAAATCTTTTTAAAGATAGTTCATAATCACTACCAATAAATTGATTATGATTAGGATCAGGGGTTTTATCCCATATTGCAGTTTTAATAGGACCTGGTTCAATTAAAATTACATCAATTCCATATAAAAGCAATTCTCTTCTAAGTGAATCAGAAAATGCTTCTAAAGCAAATTTTGACGCTGAATAAGGTGCAACAAAAGGATATGCCCTTTTACCACTTACAGAACTTATGTTAATTATTTTTCCTTTCTTTTGTACTTCTTTTTTAATTCCCAATAATGGTAAAAAAACTTTTGTTACATCAATTAGACCAAAAAAATTTACATCAAATTGTTTTCTAAAAACTTCCGTATCAATTAATGATATTGGACCACCCAATGCAATACCTGCATTATTAATTAAACCTCGAATGCATTCTCCTTCTTTTAATGAATTTTTAACCTTTTCATACTCAGAAATAATTTGACCTTTATTCGTTACATCAAAAAAAAGAGGGTGAAAATTCTCTCCTAATTCCAATGATAATCTATCTGCATCTTTTTCATTTCTCACACTGCCAAAAACCATATAATCTGCATTGCATAATACTTTTGCAGAAGAATAGCCAATGCCTGTACTTACGCCTGTTATGACAACTTTATTCATAATTCATTTTCCAATCTTTATAAAGTATAAAATTTAATAATTTTATATGTTAAAATAATATTTTTGGAACAAAAATTGATTAAAAACATTTTACTATATTAAATTAAGGACAATAATGAATTTTATGAAAAAAACATATGTATTATTAATATTCTCTTTTGCAATGGCATATCCAAGCAAAAAAAATTTCAGTGATGCATTCATTCAAGTTGCAAAAAAAGGAAATCCCGCCATAGTTTCAATCATTTCCGAAAAAACTATTGAAAACAACTATCATTTTTTCTTTGATTCTTTTGATAATGATTTTCCTAATAGGCAAAAAAGTCAATCATTAGGTTCTGGAGTAATAATAGACTCTAAAAATGGCTATATTGTAACAAATAATCATGTCATAGAAAATGCTAAAACAATAAAAGTCATTTTATTAGATAAACGTGAGATTGATGCAGAAATAATTGCAACCGATCCTCCTTCTGACATTGCCATATTAAAAGTTGAAACCATTGAACTTAATTCAGTAAAAATTGGAAATTCAAAAGAATTACAAGTAGGTGAATGGGTAATAGCAATTGGATCACCTTTTGGCCTTCATTTAAATCACACGGTTACAGCTGGCATAATTAGTGCAATAGGACGAAATGATGTAATATCAAAAAACAATTTTGAAAATTTCATACAACATGATGCTGCAATTAACCCCGGAAATTCGGGTGGAGGTCTATTCAACTTAAATGGAGAATTAATAGGAATAAATACAGCCATTGCTACTGATGGATTTTCTAGAGGAAATGCAGGAGTTGGTTTTGCAATTCCAATAAATATGGTTAATAGAATCATGACAGATTTAATATCAGATGGTAAAGTTACAAGAGGATGGTTAGGTGTATCCATTCAAGACATTAATAATGATATGGCTAAGGCATTAAAATTAAAAAACGGAAATGGTGCACTCATTAGTCAAATTATTTCAAATAGTCCAGCTGAAAATTCAGGAATTAAAAATAAAGATGTAATTATTTCAGTAAACGGAGAAAAAATTAATGATTCATCGCACCTAAAAAATTTAATCTCCAATGGGAAACCAAATGATAGAACGATGCTCACCATAATAAGAAATGGAAAAAAGAAAGATATAATAGTAACATTAGGTACTAGGCCAAATCAAGACGAATTATCAAATGTTTACCAATATGGAAATGAAACATATGACATACTAGGACTAATTGTAAAAAATAATCTAAACAAACAAAATGATTCATCTAATCCAAAAGGAATAATTATAAATGCAATAAAACAAAATTCACCCGCAAGTGAAAATAATATTCAAAAAAATGATATCATTATTTCAATTGGAACATCTGATATTAATAATATAAAAGATTATAAATCTGAACTAGACATGTATTATGTCGGTGATACAATAATGCTTAGAATATTACGAAATAATAATCCGTTTTATTTAGCTTTTGAAATTAAATAAAATCTTTTAATTAAATAATTTAATTATTTTTTTTAAACCTAAAATCAATTGATCAATTTCATTAATTGTATTATATAAATAAAAACTAATTCTATTAGTAGCAGAAACTTTTAAATGTTTCATGATGGGTTGTGCACAATGATGCCCTGCTCTAATAGCAACCCCTGATGCATCTAATAGGTGCGCCATATCATGTGGATGAATATTTTTTATATTAAAACTTATAATGGAACCCTTTTTTTTAGCATTACCATATATATTTAAATTAGAAAAATCTTTTAATTTTTCTTCTGCATATTCTAACAATTTTTGTTCATGATCAATGATATTTTTCATTCCTATGGATTTTATATAATCAATTGCAGCTCCAAGTCCTATAACCTGAGCAATATTTGGAGTTCCTGCTTCAAATTTCCAAGGGATATCATTCCAAGTGGAATCATTAAGAGATACATCACTAATCATTTGTCCTCCTCCTAAAAAAGGATCCATCTCCTCTAATATTTCTGGTTTAGCGTACAATATTCCAACTCCTGTTGGGCCAAGCATTTTATGGCCAGAAAATACTAAAAAATCACATTTCAATGTAGAAACATCAACTAAGTCATGTGGAACACTCTGCGCAGCATCAACTAATACTAATGCTCCCTTTTTATGTGCTTCTTCAATGATGTCATTAAGATGATTTATAGTTCCAAACACATTAGATTGATGAATTAAACAAACAATCTTAGTTTGCTCAGTTATCAAGTCTTTAATATTTGATTTATCAAGTAAACCATCATCTAAGATTGGAATATGGCGTAGTTTTGCACCCGTTTTTCTACATATTAATTGCCATGGGATAATATTACTATGATGCTCCATTTCAGTAATTAACACTTCATCTGAAGCGATCATTCTTTTCCCAATACTATTTGCAACTAAATTAATACTTTCCGTTGCTCCCTTTGTAAATACAATGGAACGCCTATCTTTTGCATTTATAATTTCTACAACTTTATCTCGAACATTTTCATATGACTCAGTTGATCTTTCTGAAATCTCATAAATTCCTCTATGCACATTAGCATTATAATTTTCATAGTAATCAGAAATAGCATTTATCACTTTATTAGGTTTTTGAGTAGTTGAAGCATTATCAAAATAAATAAGGTTTGAATTATTTTTAAATATGGGAAAATCATTACGTATTGATTCTACATCATAAAAACTAGTTTTAACCATATCACATCATTCCTAATTGTAACTTAGCTTCATCAGTCATCATATCCCTATCCCAAATAGGCTCCCAAACAATTTCTACTAAAACATTTAAGACTCCAGCCAAATTTTTTATTTTCATTTCAGCGTCTTGAGCTATAACAGGTCCCATGCCACATCCTGGGGCTGTAAGAGTCATTTTAACTTGAATGTCATAGCCCTCATCTTTTTTTAAAATTTTTAAATCATAAACCAATCCTAATTCTACAATATTAACAGGAATTTCAGGATCATATACAGTACGTAATTGTTCCCAAATGACATCTTCATTAATTATTTTGCTTTCATTGGATTTAACTTTGGATTCTTTAATTGTTTTTTTCCCAATCGCATCGCCATCTTTTCCAGATATTTTAACCAAATTCCCATTAACAAATAATGTAAAATCTCCACCTAACGCCTGGGTTATCCGTACATGTGTACCTTTAATTAGTTTTATGGGATCACCAGATGGAATTAAAATGGCTTCACAATCTCTCTGTACTGTAATTAATTCACTAGTATTCTGCATTATTATTCTGTTTTTATCAGCTCTTCTACGTTATTTAGTGCACCATAAAACGTATGCCATGCTAATGTTGCGCACTTAACACGAGCAGGATATTTATGTACTCCTGCTAGTACTGAAAGTTTTCCCATTTCATTTTCAGAGTTTCCAGTAGTTGCTAAATTTAAAAAATTTTTAAATTTTATCTCAGCCTCTTCAACTTTCATACCTTTCAAAATACTTGTCATTATTGAGGCTGAAGCTTTTGAAATGGCACATCCAGAACCTATAAAAGCAATATCTTCTATATTTTCATTTTTTACAATCAAATAAATAGACATTTCGTCTCCACATAAAGGATTATGACCTTTTGCAAAATGATTTGCATCTTTAAGTTTATTAAAATTTCTAGGATTTTGATTATGATCCATGATTAATTGTTGATATAAATCTTTTAAAATATCCATCAACTAAAATCTTTTTAACATAATTTTTAAAATTATCATTTTTAATTTTATTTACAATTTCATCTATAAAACCTCTTACAATAAGTCTAATTGCATCATTTCTATTTATACCTCTAGTTTGGAGATAAAATATAGCCTCTCCATCAATTTGTCCTGTTGTAGATCCATGAGTACATTTTACATCATCTTCATGGATTTCTAAAATTGGGATTGAATTTATCTTAGCATTAGGTGATAATAATAAATTATGATTTGCTTGATTAGCATTTGTTTTTTTTGCTTTATTTTCCACATGTGCAAGACCTCTAAAAACTCCAGATGATGAATCAAATAATACTCCTTTAACTAATTGATTACTAGAGCATTCTGAAAATTTATGATTAATTTTAGAAAAAATATCTATATGTTGTTTTTTTGATAATACAAATAAACCATTTAAATCCAAGCTAGCACCCGGTTCATAAAAATTTACATTAATATCTCTTCGAATAAATCCCCCGCCAAAATCATAAAAATTATATTTTAATTCTGCATTTTTTTCTAATCCCAAATCAAATGAGCTTAAATGCCCAATATTACAATTCAAATTTTGTAATAATGTCCAGTTTAAATTTGAATTCTCATGCATTACTACTTCAATTACTGAATTAATATAATATTGCTTATTATCATTACTGATTTGAGTCTCATAAATTTCTACATTAGAATTAATTCCCATATTTAAATAAATACGTGGATATAATTGCATATTTTCATTATTACTAATTTCATGAATTATTTGCAATGGTTTTTCTAATGTAAAATTTTTATGTACATAAATTAATATTCCATTATTAAATAAAGCCATATTCTCTGCAGAAAATGCTGTGTTATGATAATCACTAACAGAACCAATTGCTCCATCTAAGATATTTTTCTCCATACCTTGGAACATGTCAAATATTTCGATTCCATCAGGTAATCTTTTAGGAATTGAAATATTATTATCACAAATTCTAATTGTTAAATAGTTGTCAATACTTTCATTAACATCATGCTCAATTGGAAAATTATTTTTCTTAATTTTATTAAATTTATTTGATAAAATCCAAGGATTTGGGTTAGAAAATCTCCATTCTTCATCATTAGAATTTGGATAACCAATATGCTGGAGATGTTCCCAAGAAGATTTTGCAAATTCTTCTAAAAATATAGTTCTATAAGGTAAATTATTTTTTCGCATGTCATTAAATAGATATTTTTAATTCTTCTTCTATCCATGAATAACCCATTGTTTCTAATTTTTTAGCCAATGTTTCATCTCCTGTTTTTACAATTTTTCCATCCATTAATACATGAACATAATCTGGCTTTAAATAATCTAACATACGCTGATAATGCGTAATTACAATAAAAGATCTTTCATTGGATCTATAGTTATTTATTCCTTTTGAAACAGTTTTAAGCGCATCAATATCCAAGCCAGAATCTGTTTCATCTAATATTGATAAACTTGGTTTTAATGTTATCATTTGCAAAATTTCATTTCTTTTTTTTTCACCTCCAGAAAAACCATCATTAACAGGCCTATGAATAAAACTTTCGTTTAATCCAACTTGATTAAGTTTTTCTTTAATCATTGATAAAAAATCTACAGCATCAATTTCTTCTTTTCCCTGATATTTTCTTATGGAATTTAAAGCTGCTTTTAAAAAATACATGTTATTTACACCTGGTATGGATACTGGATATTGAAAAGACATAAATAATCCTTCACAAGCTCTGTCTTCAATGGACATCGTTGAAAGATCTTTATCATTAAACATTATGCTACCTTCTTTGATCTGATATTTATTTTTACCTGCCATCACATTTGCCAATGAACTTTTACCTGTACCATTTCTTCCCATTATGACATGTAATTCTCCTGGGTTCACACAAAGATTAATACCTTTTAAAATTTCTTTATCTTCTATGTTTACATGTAAATCTTTTATTTTAATCATAATTTCATTTCCCTTATCAAATATTATCCAACTGCACCTTCTAAGCTAACTTCCATTAATTTTTGAGCCTCTACTGCAAATTCCATCGGTAATTCTTTAAATACTTCTTTGCAAAAACCATTAACTATCATAGAAACAGCATCTTCAGTTGAAATACCTCTTTGATTACAATAAAACAATTGATCTTCACCAATACTTGATGTACTAGCTTCATGCTCCATTTGAGCAGAATTATTCCTAACATCTATGTACGGAATAGTATGCGCCCCACAATTATTACCAATAAGCATTGAATCACATTGTGAATAATTTCTACTATTTTCTGCAGATTTCATGATTTTTACTTCACCTCTATAGGTTTGTTGCCCCTTCCCTGCAGAAATACCCTTTGAAATAATAGTGCTTTTAGTACCTCTTCCCATATGAATCATCTTCGTACCTGTATCTGCTTGTTGAAAATTATTTGTTAATGCTACTGAATAAAATTCTCCAATAGATTCATCTCCCTGTAAAATACAAGATGGATATTTCCATGTTATTGCTGATCCAGTTTCTACTTGTGTCCAGGATATTTTAGATTTTATTCCTCTACACGCACCTCTTTTAGTAACAAAATTATATATTCCACCTTTTCCATCTTTGTCTCCTGGATACCAATTTTGAACTGTCGAATATTTTATTTCTGCATCATCTAACGCAACCAATTCAACATTAGCTGCATGGAGTTGATTTTCGTCTCTCATAGGAGCTGTACATCCTTCTAAATAGCTTACATAACTTCCTTTGTCAGCTATGATCAGAGTACGCTCAAATTGGCCTGTATTAGCAGCATTTATTCTAAAATAAGTTGATAATTCCATTGGACAT
>CAZQYT010000035.1:0-4435 GCA_964597475.1 uncultured bacterium
CAACACCTTCCATTAATTTTTGTTCATTTAAAGGTATTCCTAATTTTTCATATGTCAAAAGAATTTCAGGATCTACTTCATCAAGACTCTGAATATTCTTTTTTTTGGGAGCGGAATAATAACTAATTGCATTATAATCAATGGGAGAATAATTAACTTTTGCCCATTCAGGCTCTTTCATTGATAGCCAATGAGCATATGCCTTTAACCGCCACTCTAACAACCATTTTGGTTCACCTTTAATTTCTGATAATTTACAAATTATTTCTCTGTTTAACCCTGGAGGAAATGTATCTTGATCTATGGATGTGTGAAACCCATATTTATATTCTTGTTTAATTGATTTTTCTATTATTTTATCTGACATGATTTAATTTTTTATGTTGTAATGTCTGCAACTTTAATTTTGTTTAATATGGATTTTATATTTTCATTTATTTTATTTATTGGCATCTTTATATTGCAATATTGAATTTGATCACAATTTTCATTTATATTACAATCTACCAAACCTAAAGGACCTTCCATTTTTTCTATAAATTCAACGAGCCGTATTTCTTTTAATGATCTCTTTATTTTATATCCTCCACTAGAACCTTTATAAGCATCAATGTAATTTAACTTAACCATCTTTTGAAGAACTTTAGCCAACACTTCCCCTGGAATCATATAAATTTGAGAAATTGCCTTAGAAGAACTAAGTTTATTATGATTAATTTGTAAATGCCTTAACGCAATAAGAGCATACTCTGATTTTCTTGTTAGCTTAAACATAATTAATAATATTTATTAAATTTACAAGGGCATAAAATAAAGAACAAGGAATATATGCGACAAAAATTGTCGCATATAAATTAAACAATTTTTTTCATATATATAAATAATGATATTAATAAATTAACACATAAGAAATCAATTGAGAAAAATATGTATTATTTACTTCACCTCTTAAGCTTCTTTTTCAGATTTCTACCTAGGAAAATTGCTCTTATGGTAGGAAGAACATTAGGATTGTTCATATTTTATGTTTACCCATTACGAAAGTCAATAGCATTGATTAATTTAAAAATTTCCTTCCCTGAATATGATTATAAGAAAAGACTTTCAATTTTAAAAAAATCTTATACACATTATGGAATGGTGTTCATTGATTTTTTTAGATTACCCATTATTAAAAAAAGACTCAATGAAGAAATTGTTTTTATACCAAAAAATAATCTTGATTTTATGAAAAAAAATTCTGGTGGAATCATAATGTCAGCCCACGTAGGCAATTGGGAATACATTGGCCCCATATTAAGTAATCACAAAATAAAATCTGTAGGAATTGCTGCAATACAAAAAAATTCTAATTCTAATAAGTTTTTCAATAAACTAAGAGCTTCTAAATACATGAAAGTTTTACCTGTTAACTGCGGAAGTAAAATGATGATTGAACACATCTTAAATGGATATTATATAGGACTCATAAGTGATCAAAATGCAGGTATCAAGGGGACCAAAGCACTCTTTTTCAATAAAACTGTATCCGTCCCAAAAGGAGCTGCTGCTTTTCATCTTAAAACCAATACTCCCATCTTGCTAGGATTTTGTATATTACGTAAAGATTTAAACTATGAACTTTCATTTGAAAAATTGAATTTAAAAGAATTACCAAATAATTCAAATGACGCAATCATAGAAATTAATAAACGTTTTACAAAAATACTTGAAAAAATAATAATAAAATATCCAGAGCAATATTTTTGGTTTCATAGGAAATGGGATAAAAAATATTATAAAGGACTTTCAAAATATTAAAAATGATTTATCCTGCAACTGATCAATATATTGATTTGGCATATAATGCCTTAATAAATGGAGAGGTTATTGTTTACCCAACTGATACGCTATATGGTTTTGGGGTAGATGCAACTAATACTAAAGCAATACAAAATCTCAATAATTTAAAAGGAAGATCACAACCATTAAGTATTATTATTGATTCCATTGAAAAAATAAATAATTATGGAGAAATAAACAATGGCCGATTAAATGAAATTAAAAAAATTTTCCCAGGTAAATACACAATTTTATTAACTGCAAAAAAGAATAACCTTTCTACTTTAATTCAAAATGGATCGCCAAAAATTGGAATTAGAATACCCAATCATTTTTTCTCAATTAAATTAACTAAACTACTAAAAAAACCTATAGTTACAACAAGCATTAATAGGCATGGGAATAAAGCTTTAAATGATGTAACGCAAGTAGAAATCGATTTTCCTAATATTAATATTTTTGAAGATATAAATCACCATCAATCTCAAGGATCGACCATAATTGATTTTTCTCAATCATCAACTAAGCTAATAAGAAAAGGGGACGGTCCATTCCCTCTATGAAACTATATTTAAAAGTACTTAAATATATAAAACCATATTGGATTATGGTTATTCTCTCTTTTACTTCTTCAATTTTATTTGCGGTCATTAATGCTTTTTCAATCTGGATGATTAGCTCATTGTTCTCAACAATAATGAAAACACGCACCAACCCTTTAAATGTTGAACCAACAGGTATTTCCATAAATAATAAATTAGAGAATATTACAAATCAACTTATTGGGAATGGCCCACAAATTGATCAATTGAAAATGCTATGTTTTATCTTACTAATTACTTTTATCATAAAAAATTTCTTTTTTATAATAAATAGAATTTCTCTATCATTTATAGGTAATAGAATGATAATGGACATTAGGAACCATTTATTTTCACATTTGCAAAACTTACCTCTATCTTTTTTTCATAAAAATAAATCAGGTGAATTACTTTCAATTATCATGAATGATGTTTCAAGAATGAGAGCATCCTTTACACTTACATTACAAAGCTTAATAAATGAACCTATCTCAATGATCATTATATTATTTATGTTGTTAATTACTAATGTAAAAATGACAGTGTATGTTTTATTTACCATACCAATTGCCGCTATAATAATAACCAAATTGGGACAAAGTATTCGTAGAAAGTCAATGAGGTCTAGCAAACAAATTGCTGGATTAATAAATATATTTCAAGAAACTATTTCAGGAATCAGGATTGTCAAAGCTTTCATTATGGAAAAATTTGAAACTAAAAAGTTTTTAAAAGAAAATAAAAAATATTACAAATTAACTTTCAAACAAGAAAATACTGGAACTCTAACCATACCAATAAATGATCTTATCGGCATTTCTCTTGGTGTAATGCTACTATGGATAGGAGGAAGAGAAGTTCTTGTTTTAAAAACTTTAGACCCAGATGGATTTATTCGTTACATTTTATTTTTATTTGCAATGCTTCAGCCCGCAAGAAAATTAGGTTCAATAAATGCACAAATTCAAACAGGCTTAGCATCTGCTGAGCGTGTATTTAATATTATTGATACTAAATCAAATATACTAAATCCTAAAAAACCACTAATAAAAAAATCATTTACTAATAATATTTTATTTAATAAAGTATCGTTCAAGTATGAACGTTCAAACAATACTTCATTAAACAATATAAGTGTAAAAATAAATAAAGGAGAATCTTTAGCATTAGTTGGTAGTAGTGGGTCAGGAAAATCAACTTTTGTTGATTTGATTCCTAGATTTTATGAAATCAATTCAGGTGAAATATTAATTGACAATGTCAATATAAAAAATATAAACCTTGAAGACCTTAGGAGTTTAATGGGGATTGTAACTCAAGATACAATATTATTTAATGATTCAATAATTAATAATATTTCATATGGTCAACCAGAAGCAACCTTTGAAGAAATAAAACTAGCTTCAAAAACAGCAAATGCATTAGAATTCATTGAAAAATTACCTAATGGATTTAATAGTACCATTGGAGAAAAAGGAACACTTTTATCTGGTGGGCAAAAACAAAGACTTTCTATTGCTAGAGCTATTTTAAAAAATCCAGAAATATTAATTTTAGATGAAGCAACATCTGCACTTGATACAGAATCAGAGAAAAAAGTGCAAAATGCCATTGAAAAATTAGTGGAAAATAGAACTGTAATTGTAATTGCTCATAGACTTTCAACAATAATAAATGCAGATCAAATTTTAGTTTTAAATGATGGGGAATTAATGGAGTTAGGAACACATGATGAATTAATTAAAAACAATGGCCATTATAAAAATTTGTATGATATTCAATTTAATCAAAATTAATTAAAATGAATTCTGCCATAATAGTCTCTGCAGGATGTGGGAGTAGATTTTCAAGTGATATTCCAAAACAATACACAAAATTAAACAATAAAGAAATATTAAGTTACTCAGTAGAAACTTTTCTAAATCATCCAGAAATAAATGAAGTCATAATTGTATGCAATGCTGATTGGATTAACCAAGAAAAAAAAAATTATCCTTTATGTCAAATCATAAAAGTAGAAGTTCATCGACGAA
>CAZQYT010000035.1:4445-6832 GCA_964597475.1 uncultured bacterium
ATTATCATAAAAATTAACATCAATTCCTTGTCCTATAGCCCAACTCATAGAATAACCACCTAAAAGATTGTCAAAACAACCAGATGCGTTACCGACAAGACCTCCTCCACCATATGCGGTAGCCCCACTATATACTATACGTGGCCAACTTAACCATCTTTCATCTTGTATTAATGGAATAAATTCAATTTCAAAAAAAACTGAAAATATACTTATACATGATGCAGCAAGGCCCTTTGTTTCCCCAAAAATCATATCAGATTGTATAAAATCATTAAAAATATATGATGCATGCGCTCCAATAATTCCTTCTTTTGACTCTTTAGTTTCTTGGTATGATAATAAAGCATCTCATGTTGACCGAACAAAAATTTTTTCCATCCAAACTCCACAATGTTTTAAAAAAGAACTAATACATAATATTTTAAATACAAATATTATTGATACAGATGAAATAGGACTGTTGTTAAAATTTAACCCAAATGCGAATCTAACTTTCATTGAAGGAAGCATGAACAATAGAAAAATTACCCTTCAAGAAGATTTAAAATTTTTCTCTTAAAATGGACCTTAGCATAATTATAACACATTTCAATCCAGGCAATCACCCTAATTGCCTAGAATCATTTCATAAAACATTATCTTCAATTAATAAATCTAATTATTCAATTGAAATCATAATAGCAGATGACGGATCAAATACAAATAAAAATATTCAAAATATTACCAAAACATCTATAAAACAAAATGGAAAAAAAATATACCACCTTAAAGGCAAATCACTTGAATCCTGGAAAAAAGAAAATGATTTTAATTATCCCAATATTAAACATTGGTTATATTTGCCTAAAACAGAGCAAGTTATGGGAAAGGCAAGAATCAGTAATGCTGCTATAATGAAAGCAAAATCAAAAAATTTATTTTTTTTAGATGATGATAACTACTTTATATCAAATGAACCCATACCAAAAATTATGTATTTTTTTAAAAATTATGAATTAATAATAGGACAAATTAAAGATAAAAATGGCTACTTTAGATCATATTCAAGTAACAGAGTACAAGGGACTACTTTTGGAATTAAAAAAGAAATATTAATAAATGCAGGATTATTTGGCGAATGGACAGAATCCGTTTCAAGTGGAGTTGATTCAGACCTTTGGTGGAAACTTTATAATCATTTCAAACAAAATACAAAATTTAAAGCATGCTATACATCTGAAATTCAAACTTTTGATAGTTGCAGCAAGAGATGGAGACCTTTTATTAAATCATTTTTTAGAAAAAGACAATTAATCAAAGCTTTTAACAATGAACACTTGTGCCCTAATTATACTAAAGTAAAATACAATCCTTCTAGAAATAAAAAAAAATGGATGATTAATTTAACATAAATTATTTTCATATGAACAAAATTAATACATATAGTCTATCAAAGATTGGAACAACAGAAGAATTTATTTCTATTGATTTAATAAAAATTTTACAAAAAATAGATACAAAAAAATTTATAAAAAATTATAAAATTAGTAATTTTTGGAAAGGTAAATTTTTTATCAAAAGATTAATTAATAAAATTTTTAAATATAAATTAAATCAAAAAATGATTTGGACTTCAAGGTTTTGGGATGAAATTAATATTCAAATAATTAAAAGTAAAATTTATTTTAAAAAAGAAATATATAATGATGAATTTATGTCCAAATTAACATCTAAAAGAAAAAAAGATATTGTAAAATATAAAAAGATGATGAAAAAAAACATATTTATGGGATACCCTTTATTTATAACGGGAGAATGTTTAAATCAAATTAGTAAAGAAAAAACAAAAGAAAATAAAATTTTCATACTTGATGGCTCAAGAAGATTGATTGCCTCTTTATTAAATGAAAATAAAGAAATAAATATATTATTAATTACATATTCTAAATGAGAAAGGCTTTCTTATACACACCATGGTGCGAACAAGGTTTAAGCTATGATGCAAAAGTGATAGAAAATATATGTTTAAAAAATAAAATTAAACCCTTCATCACATATCGAAACAAACGAAAAATTAAATGGGATTGCAAATTTATTTCAGTAAGAAAAATTAGTAAAATAATTACTCACAATGATATTTTTTTCTGCTTTGAAAGATTTCCGAAATGGTATTTAAAAAAAATAATAAATAAAACTAATCATTCTTACTTAATGATTAATTATGAATATTACAACCCAGAAGAAAATAATTATCATAAACTATTTAAAAAAATTTTTTGCAAATCTAAAATTGCTTTCCAGGGATGCATGGAGGATGGCTTGAATAATTCAACTTATTTACCATGGATTTTATGGAATTTTCCTATTTTACAACCAACCAAATGTAACAAAATAGTCAATGTATT
>CAZQYT010000035.1:6842-9720 GCA_964597475.1 uncultured bacterium
AAAAATTTCAGTATTATTTAATGGTGGAACTGGGGGGTTTAAAGATAGAAGAAATTTTGAATCTATTATTTACTTAATAAAAAATTACTCTCAAGACAATGTGAGGTTTACACTCAAGTTTACTTCTAAAATAAGGAGATGGACTAAAAAAATTTTACAAAAAAATATACATTTAATCAATTCAGATGATAGAATAATTTTAATTTGTGAAAATTATAATAGAAAACAATATCAAGAATTATTAAATAAAAATGATATTAATCTAGCACCATCTAAATTTGAAGGATTTGGTTTAACATTACTAGAAGCATTATATTCAAGAATACCTACAATTACAATTAACAATTCACCCATGAATGAAATAATTCAACATAATGAAAATGGTCTTTGTATTTCAGCAACTGAAATTGATAAAATACGCAAACAACCTATTTGTGAAATCAATAAAAAAGAATTTCTTATTGAATTTTCAAAATTAATTTTACAACCAAATAAAATTAATAAAATGAAAGTAAAAACATCTTTATATATTGAAAATAATAAGAAAAATTTTATAAATACAATAACATCTATTTTCAATTCAAATAATTAATATTTTTCCCTAATTGTGAAACAAAAAACTTTCATTTACCTCATACCTAAAAAAAGAAAAAAACAATATAATCAATGTACTGAACTTATAATTGTAAAACGTTTTCTTAAAATGGATTATAACATTATTCCGATTTATAATTTTTATATAATTAAAATTTTATTTTATTTTTTTACAAAAAAAATTGATGGTATAATTGTTAATTCTATAAATGTATTATGGAAAAATAAACTAATCACTAAATTAAATGATTTTATACCTATTTACTGGTGGTATTTTGATACAACGCAAATAAATAGAAAAAATTTTTTAAAAGTCTCAAAGCTAGCTCCTAAAGTAAAAAAATTTTTTAATAAAGAAAAAGCTTATTTTAATAATTATAGAAAAATGGGCATTAATCCCATTTGGCTTGACCAAGGAACTAATCCTGAATGTAATTTCATTAATACTAGTAAAATTAAATTTGATTTAGGTTTTATTGGTTCAATGAATTGGGTGCACAAAGAAAGAACTGATTTATTAAAAGAATTAAATGAAAAATATAAATTAGCAATCTATACTCCACATGAAGTACGTTTCAAAAAAAATGGATTTAAATATGTTTTTCCTGCAATTCCTCATTCTGATTTTGGAAAAATAGTTTCTGAAATTAAAATTATGTTAAATTTAAATATCACAAAATCACAACCATATTACTGGAGTAATCGCATTCACTTATTACTTGGAAGTGGGGCATTCTGCATCTCTGAATATATTGAAGGCATTGAAAAATCATATGAAAATAAAAGAGATTGTTTATTTTTTAATACAAAAAAAGAATTATATGAATTAATTGATTATTGGATTCAAAATAAAAATAATTTAGAACGAGAAAAAATCCGTCATGATGGTTTTATAACTACACATAAAAAACATTCGTATGAAAAAAGAATTATAGAATTTTTAAATCATATTGAAAAAAATAATTGATTTACATAATTTGTTATTAAATGAGATTGAAAAAAAATAAATCACTACACATACTTATCATTCACCCTGGATTTGGGATAAGAACTATCAAACAAATAGAAGCATTGATTAATCAAACTTCATATAAAATTTCTATTATTGCTAATTTTAACAATAAAAATATTAAAATCCCTAAAAGTGTTATTCATAAAAATATAAATTTTATTCCATTCAATTTTCATAATAATTTTTTTCACAGAATTAAATTTAAACAATTATAAAAAAAACAATTCTCTAATGTTGATATAATTCATTGCCATAATGAACCGAATTATCATATTGTAGATACAATTAAAATTTTTTCTGGAAAAATACCCATTATTTATGATATACATGATTTAACAAGTATGAGAACTAATAAAAAATGTGGAGATGAAAAATTTGCCTATGAAAATAGTGATATGATTATCCATGTAAATAATGATTTCATTAAATATGGCGACAAATTATATAAAAAAAAACCTAGCCATGTAATTTTAAGTACTCCATCTAAAAATTACTTTATAAATAAAATTAAACCTATACATAAAAAATATACATATAATTTTGTTTATCAAGGAGGAATATTTGATCCAACATGGAATAAAAAAAATAAATATAATTATAGGAATTATTATCCAATATTTAAATCTATTTTAGATGAAGGACATCATTTACATTTATTTACAAAAATTGAACTAGTAAAACTGCCTTCGTATCAGAAACTTAATCATAATTATAACAATTTTCATTTTCAAGGAAATTTTGAATATTCAAAACTAATAAAAAAAATATCAAATTATGACTTTGGGTTAGCTGGGTTTAATTTTGATAATATTCGTTCTAAAACTACAATAAAATATTTAAATTTAGCTTTAGGAAATAAAATATTTGATTATTTATCTGCAGGCATACCTATACTAACATTTAATGCAAAAGCTATGTCTGATTTTGTTGTTTCAAATAACTGTGGTTTTGAAAAAATATCGACAAATTCTTGGAAAGAAACAATTAATAAAAAAATTGATGAAAATCAAATTGCAAAAATTGCAAATAAATTTTGCATGGAAAATCAAATAAATGAACTAATTAATATATATGAAAAATTAATGTAAAATGAACAAAATCTTAACAGTAATCGGCACTCGACCTCAATATATAAAATCTGCACCTATTTCTAAAGCATTTAAAAATAATAATATTAATGAAATAATCATTGATACAGGTCAACATTATGATTTTAATATGTCTGAAATTTTTTTAAAAGAATTAAATTTGTCTAAACCAAAATTTAATTTA
>CAZQYT010000036.1:0-9688 GCA_964597475.1 uncultured bacterium
CATCTGCATTTAAGCTTTCTCTTAAAATTGTCATGGAATGACTACTAAGATTCATCATTTCTACTTGTGTTTCTGTTGTTAATGATTCGAAATGTTGCTCATGTTCATAGGGAGAAATCATAAGGTGCCCATTGTTATATGGATATAAGTTCATTAAAACATAGGCATTTTCTCCTCTAAAAACTACTAGGTTTTCATGGTCGTCACCTATTTTAGCCTTATCACAAAAAACACAAGGTCCAAATTTATTTTTTGGAGTTTTAATATAGCCCATTCTCCATGGGGCCCACAAATATTTATGTTCCTTACTCACCTACCGCCCTTGCTGCTTCCCAAGTAGAGATCACTTTTTCTGCTTCATTATGTGGCATGTCTTCATAATGAGAAAATTCTTGAGTAAACATCCCCCTACCACTAGACATGGCTTTTAATGCAGTAGAATAATCATGTAAGCATGCAAGGGGAAGTTCAGCATTAATTACTTGATAGGTACCTTCGGAGTCCATTCCTTGTACTCTGCCTCTACGAGAAGAAATATCTCCCATTACATCACCTGTAAAGTCATCTGGTACTTTTATTTGAATTTTATATATGGGTTCTAAAAGTTTAGGTTGTGCTGATTTTATTGCATCAGAGAAAGCATGCCTTCCAGCAATTTGAAATGCCATGTCATTTGAATCTACCGGATGCATTTTTCCATCATAAAAATCAATTTTTACATCAACAACTTGACAACCTGCAATGACCCCTTGTTCACATATGTGGTTGACTCCTTTTTCAACAGAGGGTACAAAACCTCTATCTACATTTTGCCCAACTAAAGAATTACTAAAATCGTCTCCTGTACCTCTTTCATTTGGTTCAATTCGCATCCATACTTCTGCAAATTGTCCTGACCCTCCTGATTGTTTTTTATGACGATATTTTGCTTGAGCATTTCCTGTGATTGTTTCTCTATAGGGTACTTTGGGAGTTTCTTTTATCAATTCTACTTTAAAGCGTTTAGCAATTCGTTTTAATGCTAGTTCTAAATGAAATTCACCTTGTCCTGATACTATGGTTTGTTTTAATTCGGGATCCACGCGGTATAAAAATGTCGGATCTTCTTCATGCAATACAGAAAGACCTGTTGCAATTTTTTCTTCATCTCCTCTAGTTTCAGGTCTTACTGCTTTACTTGTCGTGGGAGATGGAAATGGAATATTAGCTAATTCAATGGGATGTTTAGAATTTGCCAATGTATCACCTGTATGTGTATTTTTTAATTTTAATGCAGCCCCAATATCTCCAGCTATTAATTGAGGAGCATCTTTTCTATTTTTCCCATTCATAAAATAAACTTGGCGCATTTTTTCAGATTGATTTCTTGAAGTATTTTGAAGATCATCTCCAACATTTACTTTACCCGAATAAACTCTAAAGAAAGACATTTCACCAATATGTTCTTCACTAATTGTTTTAAAAACAATCGCTGAAAGCGGATCATTGATAGAAGGTCCATGTTTTATAACGTCTTCACTACCAGGCTTTGTGCCTATGACTTCTTTAAAATCTCCAGCACATGGAGCATACTTAGACATTATTCCCATTAATCTTTTTACACCAATATTTACTTCACCTGCTGTTGAAAAGACTGGAATCAAACCATTTGATTGTAGTGCTTGATGAAGTCCACTACGAAGTTCTTCTTCACTAAGCTCTCCCTTGTCAAAGAAAATTTCCATTAAATTTTCATCTGACTCGGCAATAAGTTCTATTAATTCATTATGTAAGTCTTCTAATTTTTGTTTCCAATCACCCTCTGGATCTGATTCTGAAAAATCTCCGGTTCCATCTGTTTTAAAAGTTAAGATTTTTTTTCTTAAAACATCTGCAATTTGATTAAAACCTGGTCCTTCATTTATGGGTAAAGTAAATGGAAATACTGTTCTACCATAACGATCTTGTAATGCATTTAAAACTGAATCAAAATCTGATTGTTCTTTGTCAATCATATTTATGATAAAAAGTTTTGGTATGTTAAAATCTTTATCAGCATAATCACAACAAAGTTCTGTTCCAATATCAATACCATCAGCTGCACTCACTAAAACTCCTGCTAAATCAGCAACACGCATTGCAGATTTAACTTCACCATGGAAATCAAGATATCCTGGTGCATCTAAAACATTGATTTTTTTATTCTCCCATTCTAAATTCATTAAGGTTAAAGAAATTGAATGTTGATTTTCAATTTCATATTCACGATAATCAGATATAGTTGTTCCACTTCCTATTGAACCCATTTTATGAATCATGCCAGCATTTGTGACCATTGCTTCTGCAAGCATGGTTTTCCCAGTTGAAGCATGCCCTGTTAAAGCAAGATTAATAATGTTTTCTGTAGAATAATTTTTCATGTCATTTTCCTTATCAATTAAAAATAGAATCAGTAAATAAAATAATTTTAATTAATTTTTCATTTTAGATTGTTTTTATAATCTACTTGATAAATTAAAAATCCCTACATTTTATATTAAAATTGGGAGGGCATAAAATATTAGATATATTGCCTTTATGACAAGGCTATTTTATATTATTTAATTGAAAAATAGATTTTTCTTCCTCAATTAACTCTCTAATTAGGGGTTTCAAGTAAATTTTTGAAGTATCTAATTTAGAGAATGCTTTTGATAAAGCATTTATTCTTTGTTCAATTGGTTTATGTTTATTTATGACTATTATTTTTTCAGTTTCTAAAAGGCAAAAACCACCTTTAAAGTTCCCTTTTTCTTGTAAAATGCTAATACCCATTTGAGATGCAATATCTTCAAATTCTTGAAAAATGGATGAATAATTCATAGGTATTTATCATTATTTAATGATTGTAGCATTTTAACTACATCTTTTACATCTTCTGCTTTCTCATGTGGTACTATCAATGTTGCATCATTTAAATTAATGATTGCGATATCTTTTATGCCAATAATTGCAGTTAAGCGATTAGGGCTAATTACTAAATTATTATTTGATTGTATGGAAATGACATCACCTTCAAGATGATTTTGATCTTTATTTTTAGATAGAATGTCAAATAAAGATTTCCATGATCCTAAATCATTCCATTTGAAATTAGATTCTAAGGTATAAATTTCTTTGGATTTTTCTAAAATGCCATAATCAATACTTTCTGCATTGATTGATTGCCATTGAGTATTTAATGTTTGTTCGTAATTTTTTGTTAAGATACTATTATGAATCAAAAAAAGATTTTTATATAAATCAGGCATATATTTTTTCATTTCTTTTAAAAGCGTTTTTGTTTTCCATGCGAAGATGCCTGCATTCCATAAATAATTTCCATTAGAAATAAATTTATTAGCTTTCTTCAAGGAGGGTTTTTCAGTAAAATTTAATACTTTAAAACCTTTGGAATCTTTATTCGGTTTATCATGATGAATATAGCCATATCCTGTTGCGGGATATGTAGGTTTAACGCCTATGGTGATAAGGCATGATTTTTTTTCAATTAATTTTTCAGCTTCATGGATGGTATTTTGAAATTCATCATCTCCTTTAATCAAATGATCTGAAGGATAAATTGCCATCAAAGAGTTTTCATTTTTCTTTAATGCGTGTATTGCAGCTAATCCAATGGCTGGAGCAGTGTTTTTGCCAGATGGTTCAATAATAAAATTTTCTTTTGGAATTTCGGGAATTTCAGTTTGAATTTTTTTACAAAGTTCTTTTGAAGCAATTACCATTATATATTTTGATTTAGCAAATTTATTTATACGTTCAAATGTAAGACGTATCATAGTTTGATTATTTAGAATCTTTAGAAGTTGTTTTGGCTTATTTTTTCTGCTTTTAGGCCAAAATCTTGATCCAGAACCACCAGCAATAATTATGTGATAAAATGTTTTCATAAGATTATTATTTAATCAAAGTTGATATTAATGTTTTCTATGTCCCATCTTGCTCTTACATCTATTGAATCAGGATATATCATAAAACGAGCAGCGCGCTGATAGGGTTCCCATATTCCTGAAAAATAAGTAAAATTATTTTTTTTATGGAGAGATTCATAAGCCCATAATGTATAAATTCCAGCTTTTAAATTATTTAATTTAAAATTGAGTTCATTGGCATATGTTGAATATACTTCATTAGTTTCAATATTTTGGGCTTCGACAATCAAGGGTTCTTTCCCAGAATATGTAACAGTTCCAATAATATTTCCCCCAATGCTTTCAACTTTTTTCAAATCATCATTAATAGTAATGTATTTAATGGAATCTTTCATGGAATTTCCACTTAAATCATTTATATGATCACCTAATAATCCTATTTTTTTTATTTTTTGTTCATTTTCAATTATAAATATTTTATTTGATTCTTGTCTTTTAAAATCAATGGAAAAATTTTCCATTTCTTTTTTTTGCATGATCCCATTTGATTTAATTCTAATTGGTTCAGAAAATTCAATTGATATTAAATCCTCATTTTTTTCATAATGGACTATTTTTGGTCCTATTGTATCTAATATCTCTGGTAATAAAAAATTGAATTCTGGCAAAACATATGTTTCTAATCTATTTGATTTAATCAAGCTTATTTTTATTGAATCTCCAGGAGTTTTTAGTGTATCAATCATAAATTTTTCTTCAGATAAATCACTAAAAATTAGATTAACATCATATTGTCCCATCATTTCAATGCTGGTAATCGCTTTTTTTTCTATTGGCTCCGAAAGAAGCATTTTTATTTCTTGGATTTCATCTTCTTTAGTTAGTCGAACATAATCACTTGTTTGCATGGCATATTTTTTTTTACGAATTTGTTTGTTAAAATCAGTAAAGTTTGATTCAATTGCATTTAAAACATATTTCCCATGGCTGATAAATTCAAATTTAAAAAAACCATTATTGTCCACTTCAACTTTTTGCATGGGATTACTTTCATTATGAATTGGATAATTAAATAATCCTATTTCGACCAATGCATTTTTTTCATATCCAATGACATACCCCATGATTTGTGTATTGACAATAGGAGCATTGCTTGTACTATATGCAATTTGAATTGGTCTTGACATAATATTTCTTTGATAGTCTCGAATTTTTCTAGATACATAAATAGTTAAAATAGCATCTTGATCCCATTTTTTTTCAGGTGTTATTATTATATACCTACCTCTTACCTTGATTTTGTGACCATTAGATATTTTAATTGAATTTTGAATTGATACGGGGTCTAATAATTCATTAAAACTTAAAGTAATTTTCTGATCAAGTGAGATATTTTTTGATTTATTAGGAGGATCAATTGAAATAAGTTTGGGACCGTCAAGGTCTTCAGGCCCACCACTTGCAGTACCTTGCGCTGCACAGTTGAGTAATAAAAACATGTTAATATAAAGAATTAAAAACTTCATTTATCAATTAAGTAAATTTAATAGATAATTATGTTTGCAATGTCAATTTATGGGGGATTTCCCCCATGTAAATTAAAGTTTTTTCAGTCATTTTCATTTTTATGGCTTTTATGCAAACACCATTTTTTGAAGCTTTTAATAATGCATTAGAAAATTTAGGATCTCTTTCCCATTGTGGTTCAAAAGAATCTGCATCAGGTCTTTGAATTACAAATAACACCATTGTTTTTAAATTTTGAGAATTTAAATTTGATAAGTGTTCCACGTGTTTTTTCCCTCTTGCAGTTATTGCATCAGGAAATTTAGCAATTTTATTTTCTACCAATGTGACTGATTTAACCTCAACTATCATATGCAGATTATTTTTTTTAAGTTGGAAGTCAAAACGGTTTTTCCCATATGAAACTTCTTGTTTATCAAATTCCCATTCTGTTAAAAAAGTTAATAATTTATTTTTTAAAAGATATGAAACGAATTTATTTGGAATTAGTGTGTTTAATGAAATCAATGTGTTTTTTTGATAAACAGCTTGTGTAGAAAATCGTGTTTTTCTATTAATTCCATTTTCTTTTTTTACAAGTAGTTGTGCTCCTGGTATTAATAATTCTTTTAATCTCCCTGGATCAGGCAGATGGCTTAAAAACAATTCATTGTTTATTTTTATTTTTGTCAAAAATCTATTTGGACTTTCTATAAATTGAGCTTTAATAAATTTATGAGTTATTTCCATTTCTATTATTTTTTTTGAATCAATCATGTTTAATTTTACCATTATTATGAAAAATTTCTCTAATCATTTTCTTATTTCAATGCCTCATGTTAATGATCCTATTTTTTCAAAAAGTTTGATTTATTTATGTGAGAATGATTCTAAAGGATCTTTAGGGCTTATAATTAATAAACCTATGGTTTCTGAAAATGCAGTAGAAATTCTTCAAAAGACAGGATTAGAAGTACTCAAACCACTTCCAGAAGTATATTTTGGTGGTCCTGTAAATATTCAAATGGGATTAGTATTACATGAATCTGAATATGAAACAGAGGGCACTTTAAAAATTTCAAATTCTATCGCATTAACATCTAATAAGCAAATTGTAAATGATATAAAAACAGGTGAAGGACCAAATATCTTTAGATTTTCCATGGGCTATGCTGGCTGGGAAAAAGGACAGTTGGAACAAGAAATTGGAAAAGGTGATTGGCTTTTAATACCTGCTGAAAAAAAATTTATTTTTTCTACTCCTGACATTGATAAATGGCAGGTTGTTGCTGCTCAACATGGGATTGATATTTCCCGTTTGGGTGGTTCTGCTGGCATAGCATAATATTTCGTAATGAATAATCCCATATTGATTCCAGATTCTGATGAAGAATTATTAAAAGAATGTAAGATTGATACGTTTAAATCAAGTGGGAAAGGTGGACAACATGTTAATAAGACTGAATCAGCAATAAGACTTACTCATTTGCAAACTGGAATTGTGATTAATTGCCAAGATGAAAGAAGTCAATTAATGAATAAGAAGAAATGTCTTATAAGATTGCGTAAAAAATTAAAAGAACATAATTATGTAAAGCCTTTAAGAATTCCAACAAAAAAACCATATTCAGCAAAAAAAAATATTCTTAATGATAAAAAGAAACATTCAATAAAAAAACAATTAAGAAAAAAACCAGATTTGAATGATTAATGCTTAAATATTTTCAAATATTAGGCTTTTCAGCAGGTATCCCAACACAAGAGAGAGGTGTAACATGCTTAATTGTTTCAACGAATGAATATGATATTATGATTGATTGTGGTGAAGGAAGCTATTTACGGTGGTTGAAGGCTGGTTATAATTGGCGTAATTTAGAATATATTTTGATTACTCATATGCATCCAGATCATATAGGAGGTTTATTTCCACTTCTTTTTTATAGAAAAATTTTTAATATTTCTTCATCTTTAACTTTAATTGGCCCACCAAATTTAAAAGATTATCTTTTAGATTCATTTAACCATGCAGGTATAATTTTAAATCAAGATATTATGTTTATTAATATTGTTAAAAAAAATAAAATTTCATTAAAAGGAAAAGTAAAAATTGAAACGATGGAAATGAAACATAAAATTCCATGTTGGGGCTATGCATTAATGGATGATAAGAAAAAATTAACTTTCATAACAGATACTAAAAAAAATAAAAATGCGATTGCTTTAAGTAAAAATTCAGATGTTTTAATTCATGAATCGACTTATGATAATAAAAAAAAGAAAAAAGCTGATGAACACTTCCATACAACCAATATTCAAGCCATGGAAATTGCCGATGAAGCTAACGTTAAGCGGTTAATTTTAACTCATTTTAGTCAAAGCCTTATGGATAAAGATATAAAACAATGGATTTGGGAAGGAAAAAAATGTGTTATATTTGATGAAAGGCAAATGATTTGATGATATTAAAGTATTTCATTTTATTCTTTCATATTGCCTTTACAATTGAGCATCAATATCCTCAAGGTTGGGATGAGTTGCAAAGTGAATTAGATTGGAAACTTATTAAAGAAACTGAGAAGATTAAAATTTTTAGTAAGAAAATATCTGTTTCACCACTTCCAGCATTTAGAGCAGAATTAATAAGTGATGTTGATAAAGAATTACTTATTAAGACTGCTTGGAACATAGAAAATTCTTTGGACGTATTTCCCAATGCCTATATGGTAGAAGCAGGAATATATAATAGGAATGATGATAGGGGATATACGGCATATCAAATATTTGATATTCCTTTTTTAGCTCCACGATTATATCAATTCAATTCAATTTTTTTAGGAAATGATGTCCACTGGACAAAAACAGATACAATTGATAATCTTGATGAAATGCTTTTGCCCCCAGTGAATTTTGGTAGCTGGAAAGTCGAAGATTTTGGTAAAAAATCTAAGCTTACTTATAGAATTTGTACAGACCCTGGAGGTAAAGTTCCTATCTGGATTGTAAAAAGAGCGCAGCAACATTATTTGTCACAAATGCTTTTTGATCTTGAACAATACGCAAAATTAAATTAGACGCTATGCGCCATTTGAAAAAATATAATATTATTTTCATTTATTTGTTTATTTTTAATGGATGTAGTTCCATGTCAAATTTTAATTTCGATACATCAGCTTTAATTGAAAAGAAAGCCATAAAAGAAAAAGAATTAAAGTTATTATCTTGGAACATCAAAATGTTCCCTGCGCCATATGGCTGGTTATTAAATAGAAATCAAAGAGCTAATAACATTATTCAATTATTAAAAGAATCTTCTTCATATGATGCAATTTTTTTTCAAGAAGCTTTTTCAGGTAGTATCCGGAAAAAAATATATGAAGCATTAAAATATATTTATCCATTTCAAGTTGAGCCCAAGGATGAAGCCTCATTTTATAGGATTAATAGTGGTCTTTGGGTAATTAGTAAATTGCCTATTACATTAAAAGATGATGTAATATTTTCTAAAGTTCGTGAGACTGATTGGCTTGCTTCTAAAGGAGCAAAATTATATACGATTAATAAAGGCGGAATTTTATTTAATATTATTAATACTCATTTACAATCTGATTATGAAGATAAATATGATGATATAAGACAGCATCAATATTTAGAAATTCATAAAAAATTAATATTTGGGAAAATTGCAAATGATCCTTTGATTTTAATTGGTGATTTAAATATTGCTAATCCTAAAAAATTAAATAAAATGTTATTGGGAAAGTTAAAACATTCACTAGTTGGTAGAGGAAAAAAATTAGTTGATTATATTTTGATTGATGATAGAAATTTGAAATTTAAATCGATTAAGAGAAAAATAATAAATTTTCCCATAAAATTGAAAGATATGGAAAATAAATTTTCTGATCATTATCCTATTGAAGCTAAAATTGTTTGGTAAAGACATTTAGTATTAAATAATAAAATTTATATAAATTATTGGGTTGGAATTTTATAATTGGGCGAGTGGTGGAATTGGTAGACACGCTGGTCTTAGGAACCAGTGTCTTATGACGTGAAGGTTCAAGTCCTTTCTCGCCCACTAGTCCTAATTCTCTTCATGAATTAGGCCTTTGTTGTTCCCAAGCCCAGCTTAAGCCCGATTAGTTTAAAAACCTCATTTGTGACCACTTTTGGTCACAATATGGTCACACTGAACTTACTGTTACAGCTCAATCTCTGCAAGCAGTTTCAATCAAATTTTCAACTAAACTTCAACCCCATGAAGGCAATGCAAGGGGGTGTCGTTGCATGTA
>CAZQYT010000037.1:0-9638 GCA_964597475.1 uncultured bacterium
AGGGTCCAGCACTTCCCCATGTATTTTCGCATGATGAAGCCATTTTATTAAAGTAAAAACGAAATGTGCTAGGATTATCACCATCTACACAATGCCATGCAGTAAGAAAATAAGGTGTAAGATCTTGTCGGACATTATTAATCATAGCTCCAGAGCAAATAAATCCACCCATGTCCAAAAAAGCCACTGAATTAATTGATCCTTGATAAAACTCTTCCGTTTCACAAATAACATTTACACCGCATTCCCAATCTCTCTCAGTGCCTGTAAAATTCATAATATCTCGATAATCATGAATGATTTCTATTATCTGAAGTGAAAATTCTCCTTTAACCTCTGCAGATTGATAATATTCAATTATAATCTCATCACCTTCTACATGTGGTGTTGAAAAAAAACCATCTTCGGTATTATTTAAGTGTGTATATGTACCATGCATCATTTCATATCCTGGATTATATACATAAAGTTCACTTCCTAATGGTAAGAAAAAATTTTCATATTCAATGCTTATCGCATAGGCATCACTAGATTTAAAGTGAATTTGCCATATCCTAGAACCATCTTCCAATTCTATCCACTTACCTGAATTAGTTACGTTAAATTCAACTTCATGAATATAACCATAACGAAAAGGAGTTCCTGGCTCTCTATTTTCATCTTCATTAAGTAAAATTTCCAATTGTACTGACTCCAGAATAACTTTATCTAAATTATTATTAATTTTATGTAATTTTGTATAAGGAATTCCATCTAATGTCGTTTGAGCCATAAGAAAATGCACTGATAATAATAATATGGAAATAAATTTCATTCTTACCTTTCTAAATTAAAAAATATATCATTTATTACATTAATTTAAAATTACCCATTTTGTATAAATGATCCAAAAAGTAGTTCTTTTCAATATGTAACTATTTTATAACTAAATGATTTAATAAAATTGACCCAGCAGATACAACATTTAAACTTTCCATGTCACAATTTGCCTTTATTGTAACGCTATGAGTAATAAATGATTTAATATATGAACTGATTCCATGAGCTTCACTACCTAATACAAGAATCCATTTCTTATTTTTAGGAATGTGAATTTTTTCTAAACTTTCACCTTTGAGATCTCCTGCAATTACAAATAAATCATCTCTTTTCATATTATCAAACGGTAAAACAATAATTCTATTTAAATAAAAATGAGCTCCCATTGCGGCACGAATGACTTTAGAATTAAATACATCAACACAATCAGTCGATAAAAAAATATCTTTAATTCCAAACCAAGAAGCAGTTCTAAGTAATGTCCCCATATTTCCGGGGTCAGAAATTCTATCTAAATAAACTGATTGTCTAGGATAATCTACTATTTTTTTATATTTAGGAAAAGATGTCAATGCAATAATTCCTTGATTATTTTTGCTTTCAGTTACTTTTTTAATGGATTGTTTAGAAATAACATCAAACAAAAAAATTTTATTATATTTTTTGACTTCTTTAAATTGATTTGATGATTGATATTCATCAGTTACCCATATTTTTTCCATTTTTGCACCAAAAGTCAATGCCTGTGATATGAGTCGATGACCTTCTAATATTATTTTTTTATGCTGGTTTCTATATTTATTTCTATGTAAAGATTTAAGAAATTTTATTTGAGTATTTGACAACAAGGAATCAAACCATTTCTATCATTACTGGAGCATGATCAGAGCCCATTACATTACAAAGAATTTTTGATTTTTTCAATGAAGGCAACAGTTGATGAGAAATGCAAAAATAATCAATTCTCCAGCCAATATTTCTTGCACGTGCATTTGCACGATAACTCCACCAACTATAATTTTCTCCTTCCAAATTAAAATGTCTAAAAGAATCAATAAAACCCTTTTTAATAATATTATCAAAACCTTCTCTTTCTTCATCAGTAAAACCTGCATTCCCCTTAGAAGATTTAGTTGTTTTATTTGTACTAGGATTAGCTAAATCTATTTCTTTGTGAGCCACATTTAAATCGCCACATAATATAATAGGTTTATCTTTTTCTTTTTCAATAATAAACTTTAAAAAATCAGGATCCCATTTTTCGTACCTATAATTTAAACGAGATAAATCACGTTTAGAATTTGGAGTATAAACATTAATTAAAAAATAGTCTGCAAACTCAAGAGTAATGACTCTGCCTTCATTGTCATGCTCATCAATGCCTAAATCATAATAACAATTTTTGGGTTTTATCTTACTAAAAATTGCCGTCCCAGAATATCCTTTTTTTTGCGCCGAATTCCAGAATTTATGAGGATATTGATCTAATGTAACATCTACTTGCTCTGGCATTGCTTTTGTTTCTTGTAAACAAATAACATCAGGATCATACTTACCAAGAAAATCAACAAAACCTTTTTTAATAGCAGCCCTAATTCCATTAACATTCCAAGAAATCATTTTAACCATTTATCTCAACCAATTCTATTTTTTCTTTTTTTAAATAATCAGAACATTTTACAATAGTTGTTGTTGTCTCATTTAAAGCCTCTTCAATTAATTCAGATAAATTAATATGCGCTTCAACATCAATAACTTTATCTAAATCTGCCTTAGTTTCTGGATGATTTGGAACAAAAAATGAACAACAATCTTCATATGGCTCAATAGAAAGTTCGTAAGTACCAATTTCTTGTGCCATTGTAACAATGTTTTCTTTATTCATACCACATAAAGGTCTAAAAATAGGACGATCAGCAGCATCAGAAGTTGCCCTAATATTCGATAACGTTTGAGATGCTACTTGACCAATACTTTCACCTGTAACTAAACCTGGAGCATTTATTTTTTGTGCAAGGATGGAAGATATTTTTATCATTGCTCTTCGGAATAAAATAACCCATAATTTATTAGAAGACTCTTCCATTATTTTTTGTTGAATTTTTAATAATGGGACCATATATAATTTTGATTTAATTTGATATTTACTTAAAATTTTTACTATCTCTTCAACATTTTTAATTGATTGCCGATTTGTTGCAGGCACACTATGAAAATGTACATAACTTAAATTAACACCACGCTTTAACATTTGAAATGATGCTACTGGAGAATCAATCCCAGATGAAATCATACTAATGGCATGCTCACTAGTACCAACGGGTAAACCGCCATAACTTAATACACGCTTATATCCCATGTAATAATAACCATCTACTATCTCAATTAATAAATTCATTTCAGGATTTTTTAATTTTACGAGTTTATTTAAAGTAGTATTGATTTTTTCTCCAACTTTTTCATTTACTTGCTGAGAAGTAAATGAAAAATCTTTCCATTGTCTCTTAGTTGTCACTCTAAATGACTTAAAAGTCATACCTTTCATTTGATTAATAGCTGATTTTTCCATTGCATCTATTGTACAAATATTTTTTTCCATTAGCGTAGCATGTTTAATACCCATTATTTTATTTATTCTATTAACATACTCACTCCATCTAGAACTGTCTATCCCATGACAAAATATTCTTGCAGAAATTAATTCTACTTTTAATAAGGGTAAATTCCTTAATTGAATTTTTATGTTTTTTATTAACTGACGTTCAAACCAACTTCGGTTTTTACCTTTTAATGAAATTTCATGATAATGGAATAAAATGCAATATTTTTCTAGCATTTATTAATTTGATTTAAAAAATTTATTTATATTGGAATTAGAAACTTGTAACTGTTTGCCTGTTGACATATCCTTGATTATTACTGATTCATTAGTGATTTCATCTTCACCAATAATTATTACATATCTTGCACCACATCTATTTGCTTCTCTCATTTGAGATTTTATGCTTCTTCTAAGTGTTTCAAGTATAACTTTCATATTATTTTTTTGTCGTAATTCATTTGCAAGATTAGATGCAAACATATTAGCTTCATTTCCAATGGTAATTAAGTAAATATCAATGTATGACTCTAATCCATCCATTTCCCCCATTGCCAAAATTAATCTTTCAACACCTGAGGCGAAGCCTACAGCAGGTGTTGATTTTCCACCAATATGTTCGACAAGATCATTATATCTACCACCCCCACAAAGAGCATCTTGAGCGCCTAATGAAGAAGAGACTATTTCAAATGTAGTTTGAGTATAATAATCTAATCCACGAACTAATGAATGATCATGTACGTAAGGGATTTGGATCTTATCTAGCCGTTTTGTCAATTCACTAAAATGTTTGCGATCTTCTTCTGATATGGAATTAAATATAAGAGGTGCTTTATCAACTAAAATTTCCTTGCATTTAGAGTTTTTACAATCAAATAATCTAAGTGCATTTTTTTTCAATCGAAGTTTACACGTATTACAAAGATCCTCAATATATTTTTGAATGGAATTACGTAATAAATCTAAATATGCAGGTCTAATTTTTGAACTTCCTATGGAATTAATCTTAATTTCTAAATCTTGAATGCCAAAATTATCATAAATATTATATGCTAAAGATATTATCTCAGCATCTTGTTCTGGATGAGGAGAACCTATTGCCTCTACCCCAAATTGATAAAATTGACGTTGACGACCTTTTTGTGGCCTTTCTCTTCTAAATAAAGTATCAAAATAATATAAACGATGAATTGGATGTTGTTTATCTAATTTATTTTGGACATAAGCTCGAATGACTGGAGCTGTCAATTCAGGTTTTAAAGTTAAAGAATTTCCTCCTTGATCAATCCAAGAATACATTTCTTTATTAACAATATCCGTATCATTTCCTATTCCTCTAACAAATAATTCAGTATTTTCAAATGCTGGCGTTCTAATCTCATCATAAACATGGTTTTTCATTATTTGATGAATTTTCATTTCAATCATTTGCCATTTTTTTATTTCATTAGGCAAAATATCATGGGTACCCTTAATGCTTCTAAATTCAACCATTAAATAACTTCCTTTTTAAATTCATCTTCCCAATCTGAAATAATATTAATCACATCAATTGAATTATTAGAATCAAGTAAATTCGAACGAATCATAGGATCATCAACCATTAAACGAAATCGGGTAATAAATTTTCTATGATCTTTAGGTTCATTAATAGGACTTAATGTTAATAATATCAAATGACAACCATGTCCATCTGGTGAATTAAAATCAATTCCTTTTTTTGAAACACCTAAAATACATTTTAAATCATTAATTTCCATAGAAGTAGAGTGAGGATATGCAACCCCTCTTCCTGTAGAAGAGGTATATAATTTTTCCCGTTCATTTATATTAGTAAATAATTTTATTGTGCCTGATAATACATCCAATGAAAAGAGATGATTAAGTAGCTCTTTTATTGCATCTTCTTTTGTAGAAGCATGCATTGGAATAAGAATGGTGTTTTTAGTAAGTTTATCTATAAGTTCCATATATGGCAAATTTCTTTCTTTAAATGCTTTCTCTCAAAGAAATTTTCAATTCAATATTAATAACCATTAAAACCTCTTCTGCCATCTTGTGAAGTTAATTTAATATCTTGAAGATCAGGATTTTTAACATTAATACGAAGTGAAAAACCCGAACTATAGCTATTCCCTGGCCAATAATTAAAACTAAATTCCCAACAATGTATAGGACGTTTAATACTAATTTCATTTCTAATTATTTCTTTTTCCTTTAAATTAAAATCCAATCCATATGATATGGCCCAATTTTTTGATAAATTAATTTTATGTGTACTATATAAAGAAAAATTATAATTCCATTGTTTTTCACTTAATTTCCAATCAGTACTATAACGAAAATCAAAATGAGATTCCCATATACTTTTTTTTATATCGTTTTCTTTATTTATACTTTGTTCATCAAATAAATTTTCACTATCAGTCATAATATTTGAATTGATATTTTTATGAGGATAACTATAAAAACTTGACTTTAAATCCATAAAAAATTCTATATATGTTAGCTTTGGAAATTCACCTTTTGATAAATCAATCATGCTACTCATAGGATTATCATTTTGATCAAACTTATAAAAATTATGTTTCATTTTAATTCGCATAAGTTCATAACCACTAAAATTTTTAACCCATAAATCAGATGTCATTTGATATAATGTATCTTTTACAGCATTATAGGAAATAGATGAATTCCAAGTTAAAAAATTAGCTTTTTGATAGTCATCATTTTTATCCATTTTTTTCACTTGAAATACATTATTTATCGATAATGCATATGTTTTT
The DNA here is from genome assembly GCA_964597475.1 of uncultured bacterium. Classification (GTDB taxonomy): domain Bacteria; phylum Fidelibacterota; class Marinisomatia; order SCGC-AAA003-L08; family D37C17; genus JAYZCM01. Next base: position 6,208 of record CAZQYT010000037.1, read on the forward strand.
TGCTCATTTGATGAAGTACTACCAACATAAGAATTTTTAAAATAATCAAAATGTTCACCATTGTTTAATTTTTGAAAATAATTATTACCACCATAACTTGAATTAGAAAAATCTGGCCTAAAGGAAAAAGAAAGAACTGGAGTCATAACATGTCTAATTGAATTTATTTTACCTAAATTAATTGGCATTAAACCATATAAAGTTGTTTTAGCTGAAATTGCAGAATCCCAAGTAAAACGTCTTTTAAAACTAGACACTACTTCTTCTTCTTCTAATTGGTTTATGAATTTATAATTAAACAACCAATCTTCATAAATATTTGCCCTAGGATTAATAATTAATGATTGAAAAAAAGTTTGTGGAGCATTTAACTGAATTGTCTGTTTAATGCCACCATGGGTTTTTTTCAACATATCTGTACCACCCCAAGTTGAATCGTTAGCCATGATAAGCAGATAATCATCTCTTCCTCTACTTGCTCTCATATTATAAGATGCCATTAAGCTATTATACCATTTATCACCTTCACCAAAAAATTTTCTACTACTTATATTTAAATTTACCTTTGGGCCATCTCCATATTTATAAGGTTTATATAATCCATCAATTTTATCATTAAATGATTCAGGAGTTTTGTTTTCAATTGATAAATTTCTAAATGTACTATAACCTATCGAAAATGACATCATTTGCCAATTTTTATTATAATTAAATGATGATGATAAATTCTGTTTTAAGCGATTTTCCAAATTAACTTCTTGATTATTCTGATATGCATCTTTATTAGATACATATTCATATTTTATTCTCATGGATTGTGTCGGATCAAAAGTTTGATTATGTGTCCATTTTAATCTAAAATCTTCTGTAGTTTTATCTGAATCTTTCAAATCTGTAATCTCTTCACTTATAATTCTTCTTTTAAAATTAGAAATAAAATCTCCACTATATTTATAATTATACCAATGAGTTCCAAATCTTCTTTTATATTTTATATTTGAATTAAAATTGAAAGCTTGTTTATCAAAAAAATTCATTAAGTTTTTTGTATCTAAATAATCATTAGGCGCCCAATAATATCCAAAATTTCTAAAACCAGTTCCTTTTGTAGCATATGAATCAAAAGAGGGCATAAGCCAACCACTATGTCTATTCCCCCCTTTATTTGGAAAAATTGCAAGCGGTATTCCAATAATGGGGACATCATATATAAATAGCCATAATGGTTTTGCAATAACTTTCTCCCCAGGATACATTTTCATCTTTTTACTAGCTAAATAAAAATGTGGATGTTCTAATTCACATGAAGTATACTTACTTTTTTTTACATGGAATATATTTGGATCATCTCTATAAACTTTTTTTCCATGATAAAAACTTTGATTATATGATGTACGACCTTGATCAATTTGACCATGTTTTTCTATTATGTCAAAAATCATACTATTGCCATGCATTGGGGCTTCATCTGCTGTTTTAATTTTCGGATAATCATCACCTGATTTAATTGCATCTAATAAATTAGTTTCCCAGTCTACCATAATTTTCCCAGAACTTAATTTTGTATTTTGATATTCTACATATGCATTTTTTTCTAAAAAAGTGATTTCATCATTAATATGATAATCTAAAAATTCTGCTCCATAGGAAATAGTCGTATCAACCTTCGAATTATTTTGTTCTGGATGAAATTCACCTAAAGCACCACCTTTGACTTGTATCCTATTAATTTCTCCCTTGAAAAAAATTATATAAATTGAATCGCCAGAAGCTAAGTTCTTTCCAACTAACAAGCTATCATCAACCACATTATATGAAGTACTTGCCATATTGAATAATTCAAGTTCTGAAATTTCTCCATCATTAAAAAATGCTAACATTTCTTTACTAGACATCTTATCTCGAAATTTTCTATGTAGACCATTTTTTTCTATCTTGACTTTTATGTCATTATATGCATGTGCATTTGAGGTAATATTAATGTCATTAATTAAAGAGTCATTATATTGAATGATCATTTCATTTCCAAAAATTCCTCGTTTAGAATTTTTAATAGAAGCATCTTCTTCTAATATCATTATTTGTGTTTCATCATCATAATGAATCTTATCAGCGCTAATTAAATAATCTGATTCTTCTAATCTAGAATCACCTTTTGTAATAAATGAAGACCCTCTAAAACCTTCTGTTTTCCAATAATAAAAATAATCTGAAAATAATTTTCTACTTGGTGATGATTGAATATAATTCACATCACCCATAGCATATCCTGAATCTAGTTTAGACCAATAAATCATTGAATCACAAGTCAATGTATCTAAACCATTAATCATCATCGTATTTCCATTCATATGTAAAATATCATTATTAAGATTCTGTATGGCATTGTCTGTAATGATAATTTGATTTTTCTTAAAAAAACGAACATTTTTCTTCATTTTCCTTATTGTTTCACCATTTATTTTTATCTGTTCAATTTCTTTCTCTGCACTTACATTCCACTTTTCATCCTGTGAAAAAGAATAACAAATAAATAAACATAAAATATACATAAATTTTTTCATTTATATCGTTTTTTCCAAATTTTTTCTAATCTTTCTTTAATGAACTTTTCTCTCCCCCTATCTTTTGGAAAATAAAACACAGAAGGTGAATTGAAAGATTCAGGAAAATAATTTTGTTCTACAAAACTATCCTCATAATTATGGGGATAATTATAATTCTCTTCATTTTTATCTTGTTCCACAAAATTTGTTGGTTTGTTTCTTAGATGTAAAGGAACTGATTCTGCGCCATCTCTTTTTATAACTTTCATTGCAGATTGTATTGCGTTATAAGCTGCATTACTTTTAGGTGCTGAAGCTAAATATGTTGTAATTTGAGAAAGGATGATATTACCTTCAGGATGACCTATTTTTTTAATAGCATCAAATGCTGCATTTGTTAATTTAAGAGCATATGGATCAGCATTACCTATATCCTCAGATGCTAAAATTACAAGCCTTCTCGCAATGAATTCTAACTTTTCACCACCTTCTAACATTACTGCAAGCCAATATATTGCTGCATCTGGATCAGAACCACGAATTGATTTTATATATGCAGAAATAATATCATAATGATAATCACCATTTTTGTCATAAATAATATTTTTTTTCTGAGAAGCTTCTTGAATGTGATTGACTTCTAATTCAGTCTGCTCATCTGACATTATTGAATATGATAATTCTAAAATATTTAACATTTTTCTAGAATCACCACCAGAAATATTTATTAATAATGAAATCACTTCATCTGAAATTTTAATTTTTCTATTGGCTAATATAATATCTTCTTTTAATGCTCTAGAAATAACCGATTTCAAATCTTTAAAACCAAGATAATCTAATTTAACAACCTGGCATCTAGATAATAATGGTGTAATGATTTCA
>CAZQYT010000038.1:0-332 GCA_964597475.1 uncultured bacterium
GGATTGATCCTAATGATGCTCCTGTTTGTGTTGATCAATCATTACAAGGTTATCCTACTTGGAATGAATGGGGTGCTAATCAAAGAGATTTATTTATTCTTGATCATATGGGAAGCATTGTATTCCATGAGAGTGTATCAGGAGGAATTCCTTCTAATTTAAATTCAATTGTTATGGATTTAGTGAATCAAATCCCTGCTGATTGTGATCCTGATTTGATGTGTGGTGAGGCTATAACCTGCTGTGAGGGTATGTTATATCCTACAACATGTTGTGATGAGAATTGTGATGAACCAATAGGTGAATGTGATGATAATGGATATGATGGTGAA
>CAZQYT010000038.1:342-9281 GCA_964597475.1 uncultured bacterium
TGTGCTGAGCAAATGGGAGTTCCGTGTGAAGGTGGTATTTATATTCCACCGCCTGAAGGAGTATGTTGTTCTGATTGCGTACAATATGGAGATGGTAATGGTGATGGGACTTTAAATGTATTAGATGTAGTTAGTATGGTAAGTTATGTTTTAAGTGCTCAATATGATGCAGTGCTAGACATGAATGGAGATGGAGTGTTAAATGTGTTGGATGTTGTATCATTAGTTAATGTAATTTTAAATTAGATTGTAGTTTATTTTTCAAAAAGCACTCGTCTAATGATGGGGGTTTTTTTTTGTAAGAAATATAAGGATTAAAATGTAAATTTTTTAATAATTTTATGGATCAAAATGAAATGGATCAAAATGAATACGGAAAATATAAATTAATTTTCAACATCAAGAATGTTAGATTATTTATTTATTTATTTTTTCTAAATCTCTTATTTAGTCAAATACAAAATAGAATATGCCTTGAACCTCAAGTAGGAGATATTGATAGTTGCTTTAATGCTGGACCAACTTACTATTCTGCTACCAAAAGTAATATTGGTTTTAGCGATTTTGATCATATTCGTTTTGAGTGGAATCAATGTACTAATGGCGGGTTATTTAAAATATATTTTTGGGAAGAAGCAAATGGTATGCCTGGTGATGATATATATTCAGTCATCCAACCTCCTGAAAACAATGATTCTGGTTGGAATCACTTGATAGTATCTACTTCTAATTTAAGCATAAGTCAAGATCTTTGGATTGGAATTAAGGAATATACTTCAACTCAATCAATTGGTTGGGATTTAGATAATCAGGGATGTAGTGTTGTGAATTATGGAGATTCTTGGGAAGAACTAGATATTGGTAATTTGGCTTTTCGCATCACAACATGTTTAGATGATAATCCTCAAGGATGTTTTGAAAGTGGTTGCCCTGAAAATTATGTTTGTATTGATGACTGGGAAAATAATTGTATTTCATCAAATTGTGATTGTAATGAAGAATTAGGAGAATGGAATTGTGATGATGATTGTAATGGGGGAACTTGTTTTTTACAAGGTTGCATGGATGTAGCGGCATGTAATTACAATCCTAATGCACTTGTTTCTGATGGTAGCTGTGCTTACGAGTTAGATTGTCAAGGTGTTTGTGGAGGGCAAGCCATTGAAGATTTGTGTGGTATTTGTGGAGGTGATGCAATTTCTGAAGAAGAATGTGCAGCCCGTAAGTGTAATATGGAAATTGCTTCTTATTTAGCATTTGGACAGGGAACATCTGACATAACTGGTTTTTTCCAAGACGATCGTGAATTTGCAGTTGTAGGGTTAATACATGATGCTGCAGTATTTGTAGATATTACGGATCCATTTGATCCAATTGAGTTAGGTAGAATTTCAGGGACTCCAAGTACATGGAGAGATATTAAATATTGGAATCGTCATGTCTATATTGGAACAGAAGCTGATGATGGCATAAAAGTTATTAGTGTAGATGATCCTGATAATCCTATGTTAGTTAATCTAATAACTGATATGTCTAGTAGTCATAACATCTATGTTGATTCTGATGGCTATTTATATGTGGTAGGTGCGGCAGAACATGATATTTGGATTTATGAATTGACTGATCATCCAGAAAATCCTATTTTAGTTGGTACTTGGGATGGGGAATATTTACATGATGTTGATGTTTTTAATGACAAATTATATGGTGCAGGCATATATTCAGGGCAATTTTACATTATAGACGTAACAAATAAAACTAATCCTATAACTATTTTAAGTCACTTTACAGGGTTGGAAGGAGTAAGTACACATGATTGTGCAGTAACATATGATGAACAGTTTTTAATTACTGCTGATGAGACAAGTGGAGGTCATGTTAAAATATGGGATATTTCTGATTATGGTAATATTAATTTATTATCTGAATACATGACGTTTCCAGATCATTCCATTCATAATATATATGTTAGACCTGAAACAAATTTACTTATAATGTCTTATTATGTTGATGGGACACGAGTTTTAGATATATCTAATCCTAGTGATCCCATGCTAGTAGGATATTTTGATACATCAGATTTATCTGGATTATATGACGGGAATTGGGGTACTTATGCATATTTGCCAAGCGGGTACATTATTTCTAGTGATCGTCAGAATGGATTATTTATTTTTGATTCACCATTGTCCAATTCTTTAATGGAATGGAGTGAGTGTTTGATAGTAGGGGATATAAATCAAGATGGAGGATTAAATATTCTTGATGTAGTTGCTTTAGCCAATTGTTTATTGCAAGCAAATTGCAATGAAAGTGGAGATGTAAATCAAGATGGTGGTTATAATGTATTGGACATTGTAACATTAGTTAATTTTATTTTACAAGGATAATTATTGATTAACAATTATGATAATTAAAATCATGTTATTTTTTAATTAAATGAGTGAAGAAAAAAATTATTGCCATTCTTTAGTAAAATATTCTAGAAGAAAGTCTTCAATAGTTCATATTGGAAATATTCCTTTAGGTGGAAAACATCCTATTAGAATCCAATCCATGACTACGACAGATACCATGGATACGGTTAGCACAGTTGAACAATCTATTAGGATGATTGAGGCTGGCAGTGAATATGTGAGAATTACTGCTCCAGGAATAAAGGAAGCAAGAAATCTTGAAAACATAAAAAATAGATTAATAAAAGCTGGATATGATACCCCTATCATTGCAGATATTCACTTTACTCCCAATGCTGCAATTGAAGCAGCTAAAATTGTAGAAAAAGTACGTATTAATCCTGGAAATTTTGTAGATAGAAAAAAATTCGAACATATTGAATATACTGATGCATCATACGATGATGAATTAGATAGAATAAAACATAGATTTATTCCTTTAGTTAAGATTTGTAGGGAAAATAATACTGCAATGCGTATTGGAGCAAATCATGGTTCACTATCTGATAGAATATTAAGTAGATATGGAGATACGCCTCTTGGCATGGTAGAATCTGCATTAGAATTTGTTAGGATTTGTGAATCATTAAATTATAATGAAATAATATTATCAATGAAAGCAAGTAATACAAGGGTCATGGTTCAAGCTTATAGATTGCTTGTGAATTGTATGGAAAAGGAAAATATGTACTATCCATTACATTTAGGTGTAACTGAAGCAGGAGAAGGTGAGGACGGCCGCATAAAATCAGCAGTAGGGATTGGTACGTTATTGGAAGATGGTTTGGGTGATACGATTAGAGTTTCATTGACAGAAGCTCCAGAAAATGAAATTCCTGTAGCGAGAATATTGGTTCAAAGATATGAAGATAGAAAAAAACATGAGAAAATAATCCCTATAGAAAAAAATGTTTTAACTCCCTTTGAATATAGTAAGAGAAATACTTTCCAAATAAATAATATTGGTTCATATCAGGTGCCAATTGTCATTGCAGATTTATCAGTGGAAAAAAATATAAATAAAAAAATGCTTTTAGCATTTGGATATGAATATAATGACATTGATGATAAATGGAATATTAAAGACATGGCTTGTGATTATATTTATTTAGGTAACAATATTGTAGATTTTGAATTGCCAGGTACGTTAGGTATCATTCAATCTTATTCAACTTGGCTAGAGCATGGAAGGCAAGACATTTTTCCGGCACTGGATTTAAATGAATATTTAGATAAATCATTTTTTAATTCTACGCTTAATTTTATTTATTTATCCATATATGACATTAGTGAAAAGTTGGTTTCTAAATTAAAAAATGATTTAACTGCAGTAATTATTTTAGAAACAAATAATTCTCATGGTATGGCAGAACAACGTAGATTTTTTATTGAACTTATTAACAATAATTGTCTTAACCCAGTCATAATAAATCGACAATATTCAAATATTCCATCAAATTCATTTCAATTATTTTCAGCTACAGATTTAGGTGGGCTATTTATAGATGGCTTGGGTGATGGCGCTTTCATTAACATCGATAAAGAATCTGATCAATTAGTTAATGATACAGTATTTGGGATTTTACAAGCATCAAGGACAAGAATTAGTAAAACTGAATATATATCTTGTCCATCATGTGGACGGACATTATTTGATTTGGAAAAAACTACGGCATTAGTTCGTGAGCGTACTTCTCATCTTAAAGGAATTAAAATAGGAATAATGGGGTGCATTGTGAATGGACCTGGAGAAATGGCTGATGCTGATTATGGATATGTTGGTACGGGCGTAGATAAGATTAGTTTATATAGAGGACAAAATGTAGTTCTTTCCAATGTACCTTCGATTAATGCTGTTGATGAACTTATTAATTTAATGAAAAAGGATGGGAAATGGATGGATCCAATTGACATTTAATTGTATGGAAAACAAATAGTTTTAGTTCTATGATTTTAACTATCTTATATTCAATATTGAAAAAAAAATTATTATTTAACATAAAATAAACGTGATGAGAATTATTTATATATTTTTTCTTTTTATGACATTTGTGAAGTCAAATGTATATCAAGAAGAAGGATTAAGAGAAAGCTCGCCTAGTGTTTGGGCTTTGATTCATGCTAAGATCCATCTTGAACCTGGGAAAGTAATTGAAGATGGTACCATAATAATAAGAGATGGTTTGATTGTAGATGTAGGTGTGAATTTAGAAGTGCCTCAAGATGCAACTTCTTTGAATATGGCTGGAAAAATAATTTATCCTGGTTTTATTGATGGCTGGCTTGAAATTTCTGCAAAATCAAAGGACAAGTATGATCATGAATCTCATTGGAATTTTAAAATAAATGCAAGACGTGAGTTATCTAGAATTTATGAACCAGATGAGAAGAATTTAATTAAATTACATACATTGGGTTTTACATCTGCCCATGTTGTCCCTGATTCTGGTGTTTTCCAAGGAAAAACATGCTTAGTACAATTGGATGATGAAGATATTATTCTTAATCCTAGTGTTACACAAAAACTTTCTTATGAAGTAGATGGATGGGGAAGTAAGAAATATCCAAATTCTCTTTTAGGAGTTGTTGCATTAATGCGTCAAACATTTATTGATGCTAATTGGTATGGAAAAGCTCAAGAAAAAATTAATAGATATTCCTCTTTTAATGAATCTATTAGAAGAAATAAAGATTTAGATGTGATTTATGCATGGATGAATGAAAGAAAACCATTTTTAATGCATACAAAACATGAATTAGATGCATTACGTACAATTAAAATTTCTGAAGAATTTAAATTAAATCATTGGATATATGGTAGCGGGTATGAGTATCGAAGAATTGATGAGATTGCAAGAAATAAACCAACCATAATTTTACCATTAGATTTTCCAAGTATTCCAGATATTTCAAATCCCTATCAAGAATTAAGTTATACTACTTCTGAATTAAAACATTGGGATATGGCCCCTGATAATCCTGGTATTATTTCACAATATGAAATCCCCTTTATTTTCACAAGTCATTTATTAAGTACAAAAGAATTTCGAAAAAATTTAATACGTTCAGTGCAGAGAAATTTATCTAAAATGTCAGCTTTATCTGCACTTACAATTACTCCAGCACAGATGATGGGCATGGAAAATAAATTAGGTAAAATTCAAAGTGGTTATATTGCAAATCTTACTATAACAGATGGAGATTATTTTGAAAATGGGTCTAAAGTTGTGTCCGTTTGGATAGAAGGAAAGGAACACCCTGTTAAGCCAAAATATGAAATTGATATTTCTGGTAGATGGAATTTTCAATTTGAAAACAAACGACATGAAATGATTTTGTCGAAGAAAAATGATTCATATGATGGGAAATTTATAATAGGTAATGATGAGTTTAATTTTGAAAAAATAAAAGTAGAAGGTACTTTTGTAAGTTGGCAAGTGAAAATGGACTCTTCAAGAATATATACTAGATTTATTGGGCATTTTATTAACAATCATTTAGAAGGGAATTTGCCTGATAGAAGGGTCATGTGGTCAGCTCTTCGAATAGGAGAAATAGAATCTAAAAATAAAAAAAATATTATGGAATCAAAATCAAATTCAGAAGTTTTTTATCCAGAAGGTTCATATGGTTGGCATGATTTTCCAATAAAAAATGAAATAATACTGGTAAAAAATATTACAATATGGACTTCTTCGAATTTAGGAATTTTAAAATTTTCAGATATTTTATTTCAAAATGGAAAAATAAAAAAAATTGGTAAAAATTTATCTTTACCAAAAAATGCAGTAATCATTGATGGTACAGGTAAACATTTAACACCTGGGTTGATTGATTGCCATTCACATACAGCAGCATTTTCAATTAATGAGGGGACACAATCCATTACATCAGAAGTTCGCATTCAAGATGTATTAAATAGTGATGATATTGATCTTTATAGACAATTGGCTGGTGGTTTGACAATGGCAAATATTTTACATGGCTCTGCAAATGCAATTGGTGGACAAAATGCCGTGATTAAGTTGAGATGGGGCCAGGCTCCAAATAATTTGTTATTTCAAAATGCTGTTAAAGGTATCAAGTTTGCGTTAGGTGAAAATGTTAAACAATCAAATTGGGGAGATGATAATATAACTAGATATCCTCAGACTAGAATGGGTGTTGAACAAATTATTAGAGATGCTTTTATTTCTGCAAAAGAATATGAGGCAAAATGGATTGATTATGAGAAAAATCATAAAAAATGGAAAAAGAAAATACCTCCTAGAAGGAATTTGGAGTTAGAAGCCATTGTGGAAATATTAAATGGAGAAAGACAAATTCATTGTCATTCTTATCGTCAAGATGAAATTCTTATGCTTACAAGAATTGCAGAGGATTTTAATTTTAAAATGGGTACTTTCCAACATGTTTTGGAAGGATATAAGGTTGCAGATAGATTGCAAGAACATGGGGCTCATGCTTCTACATTTTCAGATTGGTGGGCATATAAATATGAAGTCATAGATGCCATACCGTATAATGGTGCAATAATGAATGACATTGGTGTTAATGTATCATTTAATTCAGATTCTGAAGAATTAGCAAGAAGAATGAATACTGAAGCTGCAAAAGGAGTTAAATATGGTGATATGCCTGAAGAAGAAGCATTAAAGCTAGTAACATTAAATCCTGCAATTCAATTAGGTATAGATAAATGGGTTGGTTCTCTTGAAATAGGAAAAGATGCAGATTTTGTAATATGGAGTGATAATCCATTATCATCGCAAGCAATATGTGAACAAACGTGGATAGATGGCATACAATATTTTTCATTAGATATGGATAGAGAACTAAAAAGAAGAGATCAGAAGTTGAGAAATGAATTGATAGTTAAGATTTTATCAAAGAAAGATGATAAAATAAAGAAAAAATGGAAGCACAGGGAACACGGTTCTGCTAATCATCATCATTGTATTGAACAGCCATGATTTTATTTTATTATTTTAACATAATTTTTTTCTTTGGAGCTTTATTTTCATCCGATCAGATACCTGGTGATATTCAAAAACAAGCAATAATTATAAAAGGAGCTTCATTACATACTGTTTCAGATGGTGTTTTAGATAATATGGACTTACTTTTTGAAGATGGAAGAATTGTATTGATTGACGAAAATATTTCCATAAATTCTGAATTAGAGGTTATAAATGCAGTTGGTCAGCATGTTTTTCCAGGTTTGATATCTGCAATTTCAACATTAGGACTTCAAGAAATTGGTGCGGTAAGAGCTACTCGTGATTATGCGGAAGTAGGGGAATTGAATCCTAATGTGCGTGCAAATGTTAGTTATAACACAGATTCAGAGATCATTCCAATTTCACGTTCTAACGGAGTTTTATTAGCATTGTCAGTCCCTAGGTCAGGTGTTATTTCAGGTACTTCATCGTTAATGATGTTAGATGGCTGGACATGGGAAGATGCTACTTTTAAACATCCCGTTGGCTTGCATTTATTTTGGCCTTCAATGAATAAGCCTAAAAATAAAAAAAATAAAGAAAAACAAAAAAATAAAAATTCTGAATTGATTGAAATACAAAAAATTGACAATTTTTTTCAGGACGCACATGCTTATTTAATGCTTAAAGAAAATAATTCGGAATCATTTAAACATGATTTACGCTTAGAGGGTATTTTGCAAGCGATAGAAGGTCAACTTCCTATTTTTATTCATGCTAATGAAGTTAGGCAAATTGAGGCTGCCATTTATTGGGCAGATAAACAAAATATTGAAATGATATTAGTCGGAGGCAAAGATTCTTGGAAAGTTACAACGCTATTAAGAGAAAAAAATATTCCAGTAATTTATACACAAACTTTTTCTACACCAATGCGTAGGTTTGAGGCATATGACCAAACATTTGTTACTCCAATGATTTTATTTAATCAAGGAGTGAAGTTTTGTATTTCTAATAGTGAATCTCCTTTTCAAACACCACATATTCGTAATTTGCCTCATTATGCAGCTAAAGCTGGTTCGTATGGCCTTCCTTGGGATATCGCTTTAAGATCGATCACATTATCAGCAGCCGAGATATTATCTGTTGATGATAAAGTAGGTTCGCTTGAGATAGGTAAGGATGCAACACTTTTTATTGCAAATGGAGATATTTTAGATGTTAGAACTAAGGTTTTAAGAGCATTTATTCAAGGAAGGGAAATTGATTTGTCTGATAGGCATAAAATGTTAGATTCTAAATATCGCATAAAGTATAAACAAAAAGGACTTTTGAAATAATTTTCTTTTGATAGATTAATGTTTTTACATCTTGTAACAAACTTCTTTTAGTTACCGACGACATTCTCCTTATAAATTATTTAATGTTATATAAAAAAATTAATTATTTATGATTATTATCTTTAAATGCATTTTATTGGTAATTAATTTTTCATTTTTATTTTCTTATGAGAATAAGTTTTCATGTGATGTTAATTCTAATG
>CAZQYT010000039.1:0-9235 GCA_964597475.1 uncultured bacterium
TAATGTTTGCATTCTTGCTGTTACATCTACTGCCTCAATATCAGGTTTTCCTTTCATTGTCGAATCTGTAAGACTACTTGACCACATCCCATCAAATTCAGCATTACAACCATCAATTGTTAACTTAGTTTTTTCAATAATTAAACCAGACAACCCGCTATGTGCTTCTAAAACCCGCAAAATAGGCTTAGCATTTAATAATCTTCTTAATCTTTGCATTCTAATTTCAGGAGTAATACCAATTTCTTTTATTTTTTCATTTAAAATTGTTGAAGAAATTCCTTTAGTATATGGAACATCAACAACTTTCCCCCCCCAATCTTTTATCAACTCTACAACTGAAGATCTAACAGCCTTTTGCACACCGTTTTTCCAATCATCACCATGCACAACAAAATCTGGTTTTTCTTTAAGTAAATTTTTAGTGTAATCTAAAGTGTCTTGAGGTATCACTTTATAAACATCCTTTATATTTTTAATAATTAATTGCCTTTGCTTAAAATTTAAATAGGGAAGTCTTTTATAACTAGCTATAGCTTTATCTGTTAAAACACCGACAACTACTTTTCCAAGTTTTGCTCCTTGATTAATAATATTAAGATGGCCAGGGTGAATAATGTCAGCACTCATTCCAATATATACTTTTTTTATTTTTTTATTATTCATTTAATTATAAGCTTTCAATATACCAATTACACGTATTTATCAATCCTTTTTTTATATCAAATTCAGGACTATAATTAAGATGTTTTTTTGCCTTTTTTATGCATGCAAGAGAATGCTTCACATCGCCCTTTCTCGCTGACCCATGTTTTGGAGAAATTAGTTTTATTTTTTTATCATAGTAACTTAAATTTTCACTTATTAACTCAAATAATGTATTTATATTAGTTTCTTCGCCATATGCAACATTAAAAATTTGGTGATTTGAATCAGAAAAAACTTTTTCACTAGTTCCAATCATAGATAAATAGTTTGCATTTAAAACATTATCAATATAAGTAAAATCTCTACTGTGATTACCATCTCCATTAATTATAGGCTGTTTATGATTTAATAAACTTATAATAAATTTTGGGATTACAGCAGCATAAGGGCCATTTGGATCCTGACGTTTACCAAAAACATTAAAATATCTCAGTCCTATAGTTTCAATACCATATACACTAGAAAAATTTTCAGCATATAATTCATTTACAAATTTGGTTATAGCATAGGGGGATAATGGACTTCCTATTTTATCTTCTTTTTTAGGTAAAGATTTTTCATCTCCATAAGTTGAAGAAGAAGCTGCATAAATAAAGCGTTTAACTCCTGCTTCCTGAGAAGCAAATAACATTTTTGCAAAACCACTAATATTTACATCTGTAGATGTAATAGGATCTTCAAGTGATCTAGGAACAGAGCCTAAAGCTGCTTGATGAAAGACAAAATCAACATTTTCAGTCGATAATTGGCAGTCTTCATAATTTCTTATATCTCCTTTTATAAATTTAAAATTTTTATTTGGTAACAAATTAATTATATTATTCTTACTACCAGTACTTAGGTTATCTAAACAAATGACTTTATAAGCTTTATCTAATAAATGTTCGCATAAATTAGACCCAATAAACCCTGCCCCACCTGTAACTAATATTTTCATTACAAATTAATTTCCTTAAAAAATTTATTTTGAACTAAGTAGAATCTCCATAATAATATTGATAATAATTATAATAATAGTCACTGCCATAGGAATGTTCTTGTGAAAAAGCATTCATAATAACCCCTGTTATTATATGTGAATGATTTTGATTTATAACATTAATAACTCTATTTAATCCTCCTCTTTCTGTAATTCCAACTCTAACAACCAACACAAATTGATTAACATGTTTCAATAGGATATAAGCATCAGTAACTGCCAAGAGAGGAGGAGAATCAAATAAAATTATATCATATTTTTTCTTTAAATCATTTAGAATTTCTACCATAGTATTAGAACCTAATAGCTCTGATGGATTAGGTGGAATAATACCAGAAGAAATTACATCTAAATTTTCAATTTCAGTTTTTTTAATAACATCCTTTAAACTACTTTCTTTTTTTAAAAGACTTGTCAATCCTGGAGTTTTATCAAATTTAAATATTTTATGTATAACAGATTTTCTTAAATCTCCATCAATCAATATTGTTTTTTTACCTAAATTAGCATATGTTATTGCTAAATTTGCAATAGATGTAGTTTTTCCCTCTCCTGGACCAGCACTACTTACTAGCATTACATTGCTTTTATTTTTATTTTCTGAATACATTAAACTTGTTCGTAATCCTCTATAAGCTTCTGAAATTGGAGATTTAGGATCTTCTTGAGTAATAATTCTTCTTTGCAATTTCTCAAAATTCTTGTTATGTTTTATGTATTTTTTTGTTTTATGACTTTGAGATTTATTTCCTATTGTTGGAATGATTGCAAGAATAGAAAGTCCCCTTCTTTCTATCTGTTCTACTGATTTAATTGTATTATCAAAAATTTCAATAACTGCAACTATCCCAAGGCTTACAATTATTGAAAATATTAATCCATATAACAAGTTTTGAATTTTTCTGGGGCTAATTGGACGAGAATCATTCATCCCTTTATCAATAACTCTAATTTTACCTAATTTAGATGCTTCTCCTATCCTTGCTTCTTCAAGTTTTGATCTCATAAAACTATAAGTTTCAGCATGAATAGTTCTAATCCTCTCTAGTCTTGAAAAAATTATTAACTTCTCTGGAAGTTTACTTAATTTTTCATTGTATTCATTAACTAATTTTTTGAATGCAAATGATTTTGATTCTAAGTTAGCTCTAGTAGTTCGTATTTTTATAACAGAATCCATCAATGATTGTCTATACATAATTGGGTCTGCTACTGTTACCCCTGCAGATATTAATGATTTTGTTTCATTTTGCAATCTAATTTTAAGTTTTTGTAGTTTATTTCTTAGATCCACTACAAAAGCATGCTCTTCATCATATTGTGAAATAGTAGAAATAAGCTCAACTTCAATTTGACCAATTTCTTCCTTTAAAGCTAATAATCGTTCATTTATGTTATTGCTTACTCTATTAATTAATATCTTTTCTTCTTTTGTTAATTGTTCATTAATAAATTTTTCTTTTTCATTAATTATTTCTATTGCAGCTAAGATATTATTATATTCTGTTTCATATTGAATTAAATTATTTAACAACAATGATGAATTTTCATCTAAACCAAATATTTTTTCTTTTTCTTGGAATTCTTTCAACTTTTCTTCGATCTTATGTAATTCTTCTTCTTTATCAGATAATCGTTCAATCAAAAAAGATTTCAAATGGCTCATCTCTCCTGTTATCCATTTTAAATCAATATCTTGATAAACTTCAATTAATGTATCAACCAATAATTTAGCTTCATTAGGGTCTTCACTAATTATTGATACTGTGAGTATATCTGTATTTCTTTCATTTTTAATTTCTATAGATGATAGTAATTTATTTATAAATTTTTCTTTCATGCCTTGATTGACTACATCTAAAGATTCAATTTCTTGATACTGGTCTAAGAGACCAAATGTTAATAAATATCTAGAATTAGATGGAATATATTTTTTGCTATTAAATAGATATAAATCATTCCTATGTTTGCTATTTAATAACCTAGTGATAACGAGATTAGCTGTATTACGTGATTTTAAAATTTGGATTTCATTTTCTATATGACTGCTACTTGAGGAAGCATACAAACTCATATCTAACATTGAAATAGATTTTTGATCATTATTTACTATAATTACACTTTTAGATTTATATAAAGGTTTTTTAACAAAGGTCCAGTACACATCAAAGAATAAAATTAAAGCTATAGAAGTAAAAATTGTTTTTTTGTATTTTTTAACTATATAAAATATTTCTGAGAGTGAATATTGACTTTCTTGATTTTCTGAGACGACTCTATCTGTTTGACTATTAGTCATAATAATATAGATTAGTTTGTTCTATCAATAGTTAAAAGGATATTTAATATACCTAAAAGTACTGATGGAAGATTAGATGAATTAAATATTCTAGAAGTAATTTTTTCTTTTACAAATACTGTGTCATTAGGTTTAAGTTTTACACTATTAGCTAAAGTACCATTTTGCAATAATTTATCTAAATCAACTGATTGATTTATTCCATTATATTTATATATTTTTATATTACTAATATCAGCTCCATTAATATATCCCCCCGCAACAGACAAAACACTCATCAAATCGATTCCATCATAAACAAGATATGTTCCTGGATTTTTTACATGTCCAATTACATTAACATACATTTTAATCACCCCATCATTTTCTGTTGTATACTTTTCTATAACTGAAGGGGGTGAGTTAATGGCTGCTAAATATGAAATTCCTGTAAAGGATAAAAATAAAATTAATAATAGATGTTGAAATCTTTTCATTATTATACTAAGCACCTCATATTCTTCTTAATAATTTAAACATAAAACTTCTTAATCTTGAATCTTTATTTTCCTTCTCTAAATGAATAACAGATTCTCCTTTTAAAATTTTACATGAATTGTGTTTTAAAATATCAACAATTGAACTAAAGTCAGTTTTCAATAAATCATATGCTTCTTTTATACAAAAGTTTCTCTTTTTATTATTATGAGCATCTGAGCCAATCAAATGAATATATCCTTCCTCAATCATTCTATATGATATTTTTTTTACTTTATTTCCAAAATGACCTAAAATACTTCCAGCATCAATTTGAATGACATAATCTCTTCCAATCCATTTTTCTAGAATTTTTATATCTTTCTGTACAAATCTATAACGTTCAGGATGAGCTATAATAGGATTTATACCATGCATTTGTAATTTAAAAATTTCATCATCATATCCTGTTGGGAAAATATTGGTAGAAAACTCTATAAGCATGTATTTAGAGTTTCCAATTGTAACTAATGGATTGCTTGAAATTTCTACTAGATTAGGAAGATAAAATACTTCAGCAGATAAATGCATCTTAATATTTAAATTATTTTTATCTATTAGCATTTGAATCTCTTTAACTTTACTTAAGAGATAATCGTAATCAACACTTTTACCTTCCATCTTAGGATGTTGGAAATGAACTGTCTGTACTATATCTGTAATTCCTTGCGCTGATGCACAACTCAACATTTTCATTGATTCTTCAATTGTTTTTGGTCCATCATCTACATCATGCAAGACATGATTATGAAAATCTATCATTATTTAAAGAAATTTATAATTGAATTAATTATATTATCTAAATCCTTTTTCTCTAGGTAAGGATGCATAGGAATGCTGAAAATACGTTCAGATATACCTTTAGATATTGGAAAAGATATATGTTTTAAATTTTTATATAATTTTAATTCTGAAAATATTTTTTTATAATAAATAGCTGACGGTATATTTTCACTCTTCAAATATTCAACTAAGTTATCTCTTTCAGCCTCATCTTTCGCAAGCAATGAATATTGGGCCCAAGCTGATATATGCCCCTTTTCTATATAAGGGACTTCTAAGAAACTTGAAAGTTTTTTAGAATAACAATTAGCTATTTTATTTCTAGAAATCAATTCTTTATCAAAAATTTTAAATTTATTCAATAGGATAACTGCTTGCAATGTATCTAATCGGCTATTCAATCCTACTCTTATATTATCATATTTATCCTTACCTTGCCCATGTACTCTTATTGATCTGAAAATTTTACCTAATTGAACATCATTAGTAAATATTGCGCCTCCGTCTCCATAACAACCTAGTGGCTTTGCTGGGAAAAATGAAGTAGCTGCTACATCACCAAAAGAACATGACTTTTTATTGTTATATTCAGCTCCGAAAGACTGGCACGCATCTTCGATAAGAAACAAATTATATTTTTTTGCTATTTTCTCTAAACTATTATAATCAGCCAATTGTCCAAATAAGTCTACAGCAATAATTGCTTTAGGAATTAATTCTGAATTCGCAATAGTGTATTTAATTGTAGCTTCTAATAAAGCTGGATCAATATTAAATGTTTTCTCATCAATATCAACAAATACTGGTGTAGCACCAATCAAAGATATAACTTCAGTGGTAGCAAAAAATGAAAAATTTGCAGTAAATACAGCATCACCTGGACCAATATTTTTTGCCATAAGAGGAACTATCAATGCATCAGTACCAGATGCACATGTGATGCATTCATTGACTCCAACATATTCTGCCAATTTATTTTCAAGTTCAAAAACTTTTTCACCCAAAATAAAATCGCCTTTATCTAAAGTAGCCTGAATATCATTATTAAGAGTTTTTTTGATTCTATTATACTGCTGATTAATATCAATAAACTTAATACTATAATCTCCTGTAATTTTTATTTTTATATATTCCTTTTAAATCATAGATAAGAGATTTTTTATTTCTAGTAAAATCTTCTAAATCTAGGTTGATAAATTGTTGGTGTGATACTGCAACTAAAATAAAATCATAACTATTACTTTTTATCTGATTAAAACTTATTAAATCAATATTATATTTATTTTTTACCTCTTTATTGTCAGCAAAGGGGTCATAAACATCTAGAGAAATTTTCTTTCTACTTAAATAATTATATATATCAACAACCTTACTATTTCTTATATCTGGACAATCTTCCTTAAATGTTACTCCTAAAATTAGTCCTTTTAAATCTTTAAAATTTCTTTTTTGTTGCTCAAAAAATGAGCTTATATCATTAGAAATATATTTTGGCATACTATCATTTAATTTTCTACCTGATAATATAATCTTTGAATTATAACCAATTTGATTTGCTTTATAGGTAAGATAATATGGATCAACACCAATACAATGGCCCCCTACAAGACCGGGTTTAAAAGGAAGAAAGTTCCACTTTGTTTCAGCTGCTTCTAAAACTTCATTTGTATCTAAATTCATTTTATTAAAAATAATTGAAAGCTCATTTACAAATGCAATATTTATATCTCTTTGGCAATTTTCAATAACTTTCGCTGCCTCAGCCACTTTCATACTGCTGGCCATATATGTTCCTGCAGTTATAATAGAAGAATACAGCTTATCTACAGTTTCAGCAGTACTACTATTTGAACCACTTGTTATCTTAGTGATTTTAGTTAATGTTCTTTTCTTGTCACCAGGATTTATTCTTTCTGGGCTATATCCACAAAAAAAATCCTTATTATATTTCAATCTAGATTCTTTTTCTAATATAGGGACACAATCTTCTTCAGTGCATCCTGGATATACAGTAGATTCATAAATAACTATATCTCCTTTTTTTAGAATCATACCTATTGATTTAGATGCTGAAAGTAAAATTTTTAAATCAGGTTTTTTATTATTATTAATAGGTGTTGGGACAGCAATAATATAAATATTACACTTAGATAGGCCATCTAAACTATTAGCGAAAGATAATTGAATAGAAGAATTCATTTTAATTTTCGATGTTTCTCCTGTTTTATCAATTCCATTCTTTAATTCTTCAATTCGCTTTTGAGATATATCATACCCAACAGTTTCAAACTTTTTCCCAAATTCAACAGCCAAAGGAAGACCAACATAGCCTAAACCCATAACACCAATTTTAAATTTATTCTTATTCATTTTCTACCAATTTTTTTAAAGAATCACCGTATAAATTATTATAATTCAATATAATTTTATTCAACTTTTTAGAATCTATAAATTTATATTTAAAAGCAATTTCTTCAAGACAGGATATTTTTTTTCCTTCTCTTTTTTCTATAGTTCTAATAAAATTTGAAGCTTCTGTTAATGCGCTATGAGTCCCTGTATCAAGCCAAAAAATAGAATTAAGTGTTTTTACTTTCAATCTATTTTGTTTTAAATATTCTAAATTTACAGATGTGATTTCAAGTTCCCCTCTAGAAGATGGTTTAATATTCTTTGCAATTTTGACTACATCATTTTTATAAAAATATAAACCAACAACTGCATGGTTTGATTTTGGATTATTAGGCTTTTCTTCAATTGAAATTGCATCTCCATTTTCATTGAATTCTACTACCCCATATCTTTCAGGCTCAGTAACTTCATAACCAAAGATCACAGAATCATTAGTATCGTTTATACTTGAAGATATTTTTTGTAATAAAGATGGAATGATTTTTCCATAGAAAATATTATCACCTAAAATAAGACACACATCATCATCACCTATAAACTCTTCTCCAATTATAAATGCTTCTGCGACTCCATTTGGTCGTGGTTGCACCTTGTATGATAATTTTATACCAAAGTTACTCCCATCTCCTAATAATTCTTCATATTTTGGAATATCTTGCGGCGTTGATATAAGAAGGATATCCCTTATTCCAGCTAACATTAATGTTGATATAGGATAATAAATCATTGGTTTATTAAATACAGGCAAAAGCTGTTTACTTACAACCTTAGTTACAGGAAAAAGTCTCGTCCCAGAACCACCTGCTAGAACTATACCCTTCATATTTTATTTACTCCCAATCTTTCCATATTATATCTATTCTTTTTTATATCCTCAACCCATATAAAATTACCAAGGTACCATTTAATAGTTTTTTCAATTCCTGAATAAAAACTTTCAGAAGGAGTCCAATTACATTCTTTTTTTATTTTTGATGAATCAATTGCATATCTATAATCATGACCTGGTCTATCTTTAACAAAATGAATTAATTTTTTATAAGTTTTCAGTGTTTTAGATGGATGTAATTCATCTAATATCTCGCAAATTGTATTTACTATCTCTAAATTAGTTTTCTCTTCATTACCACCAATATTATATGTATCCCCAATTTTTCCCTTTTGCAATACTGAGTATATAGCTTTGCAGTGATCCTCGACATAAAGCCAATCTCTAATATTTTTTCCATCACCATAAATAGGTAATTTCTTATTTTCTAAACAATTAATAACCATTAATGGAATTAATTTTTCTGGAAATTGATAAGGGCCATAGTTATTTGAGCAATTTGTAATTAATGCTGGGAATTCATAGGTCCTATGCCAAGCATTAACTAGATGATCAGAAGACGCTTTAGAAGCAGAATAAGGTGAACTTGGATTATAGGGTGTCTGCTCAGTAAAAAAACCATCATCTTCTAAACTTCCGTATACTTCATCAGTAGATACATGTAAAAATCTAAATATATTTTTATTATTTAATTTTGAATAATAATTAT
>CAZQYT010000040.1:0-9142 GCA_964597475.1 uncultured bacterium
TGATAGTATGGCCTTTGGTGAAAATCAGATAACTGCTCAGGTTAAAAACGCTCAAGATCTATTGATAAATAGTCAGCCGAGTGCTAAAACATTAGATTACTTTTATGTAAATGCTTTCATGTGCTCTAGTAAAATTCGTTCAAGGTTTAGTGGTAAAATAGAGCCTTCGTCTGTTAGTGGCTTGATTATAGAGAAAATTAAAACATTCGGTAAGCCTTTAGATGATTTGTCGGTATTGATTCTTGGAGCAGGTGAGTCCGCCTCTTTGACGGCAAAATTATTCAAGAAGCATGGGGCAGGACAAATTTTCATAGCCAATAGGAATGCAGAGAAAAGTACATATTTATCTAAAATGATAAATGGATCTTATATTTCGATAGATGAAATAAATGAGACTTTATCATCATGTGATATTCTTGTTGCTGCAACTCATTCTGATAAATATTTGATTGATAAAAAGCAGATTGAAGGTATTATGGTTAAACGTAAAAATAACCTTTTATTTTTTGATATAAGTTCACCTAGGAACATAGATCCCTCCATAGCAGAAATTAATGATGTATTTTTATATGATTTAGACTCATTAAAGATTAATGATTTTCATGATATGAGTGAAAAAAAGATTATTATAAATAGTGCATTAGATATCATTGAAAAATATTTTATAGATAAATTTGATATTTTAGAAGCAGAGCAATTTGAGGTTGATTATTTGCATTTAGATGAGGCAGGTGTTGTTTGAATAGATTGGTGATTGGGACGCGTGGTAGTAAATTAGCGCTCAAACAAACTGATCAAGTTAAATCTCTATTAAACAAAACATATCCAGATTTAGATTTAAAAATTCAAGTAGTTAAAACTAAAGGCGATTTAAATTTAGATAAATCCATTGAGGATCTTGGTGGAAAATCTGCTTTTACTTCAGAACTTGAAAATCAGATTCTTGAAAATAATATTGACGTTGCAGTTCATAGCCTTAAGGATTTACCAATAAATTTGAAAGATGGTTTGATTTGTTTAGGTTCACCCTTTCGTGAGGACCCAAGAGATGTTTTTATTTCCAATAAATGGAATTGTATTAGTGACGTTCCAACAAATGGGATAATTGCGACTGGCAGTATTCGTCGCAAATCTCAGTTACTTTCTTTTCGTCCAGATTTAAATATTCAAAGCCTTCGTGGTAACATTGATACACGTTTAAGAAAGTTAGATGAGTCAGATTGGGATGGCATCATTACGGCTGCTGCTGCCATGCATCGTTTAGGTTTAAGTGAAAGAATAACTGAATATTTAGATGTGATGGATTTTGTTCCAGCTGCTTGTCAGGGAGCATTAGGGCTTGAGGTTGGTTCAAATAATGAAAAACTAATATCATTGTTGAATGGAATTGTTCATAGCAATATTACCATGTGTTGTGAAGTAGAACGTTTATTTTTATCTAAGATGGAAAGTGGATGTTTTTCTCCAATTGGATGTTTGGCTAACATTTCTGCTAGTGGAGAATTGACTTTGTTAGGATACGTGGCAAGTTTGGATGGAAAAAAAGAATTAAAAAAGATGATGGTTGGGGAAGTTGAACATCATGAGGCATTAGCATTGAAACTTGCTAATTACATGATAAGAAATGGTGCAAAGGAAATAATGGCATGAAAAAAAACATTGTGTACCACGTTGGCTTGACATCTCCGCCAACATTCGAATTTGATGAATTTGAAATTTCATGCCATCCTCTCTTGAAAGTTGATTATATTTCTTTTCATTTGAAAGAAGATTTAGATGAAATATTAAAACAGAATTCTGTTTTAGTTTTAATGAGTAAGAATTCAGTATTTGGTTTGGAAGCATGGCTTAAACGGAATTCTTTAGAATCTAATTATTTTAATCATGATTTTTGGACAGTTGGTGAAAGGACTCATGATCATTTAAGGAATATTCTTGGCATTGAAGCTTTTTATCCTACA
Source organism: uncultured bacterium (assembly GCA_964597475.1). Lineage (GTDB taxonomy): Bacteria > Fidelibacterota > Marinisomatia > SCGC-AAA003-L08 > D37C17 > JAYZCM01. Next base: position 1,962 of record CAZQYT010000040.1, read on the forward strand.
CCCATGACGGGTAAAGGCTTGATTGAGGCATTGAATGATGAAGGCAAATCAAAAATAATTTTAATTTGTGGAAAAAATCCCCAAAAAAAATTTATTAATGGCTTATATGTGCGTGACATTAATTTTTTCCACTTTCCTGTTTATGAACTAAAAAATAAAAGTGACATGGATTTTGTAGTTAATTTTCAAAACAATCAATCTAATTATATTGTCATTACTTCACCATCTGCCATTGGATCCATATTAACTAACTTGAAAATAAATGATTTGTCTCAGCTTAAAGTTAAAATCATTAGTATTGGCCCAACCACCACAGAAGCAATAATGGAAAGTAAAGGAATAGTTTTCCATGAATCAAAAAGTCAAAATATTTCTCTTTTATATGAAGAGTTGAAGCATGTGATTGGTGGTGCATGATATAGTTTAAATAAATTTATTATTGTTGGAAACTGTTTGTTAGTTCCTGTATTTTTTAAAGGTCATGGTAACATGTTTACATTCACTAAATAATTCATAAAAGCGTGATGGATCTAAAAAGAAAAAATATATTGAATAGGCCGAGAAGGCTTAGAAAAACTGAAAACTTACGTAGATTGGTAAGTGAAAAACGCTTGCATTTAGATGACTTCATATGTCCATTATTTGTAATTGAAGGAAAAGGGGTGAGAAATGAAATACCTTCAATGCCAGGGATTTTTCAATGGTCTTTGGATGAGATTATGTTTGAAATTGATTCTATGTTGAGTTTGGGGCTTTCTAGAGTGTTGTTATTTGGAATTCCTGATAAAAAAGATGCGCTAGGTTCTGAAACATGGTCGGATAATGGGATTATTCAAAAAGCAGTTAGAAAATTAAAAAAAGAATTTCCTGAATTATTTATCATTACGGATGTTTGTTTTTGTGGTTATACAGATCATGGTCATTGTGGAGTATTAAAGGATGGTATTTTACATAATGACATAACTTTATCGAATGTTGCCAAACAGGTTGTCTCGCATGCTAATGCAGGTGTTGACATGGTTGCCCCTTCTTTGATGATTGATGGCATGGTTGGGGAGATACGATCTACTCTTGATAAAAATGATTTCCATGAAATTTCAATAATGAGTTATGCCATAAAATATGCATCTTCATTTTATGGCCCATTTCGAGATGCAGTTGATTCTGCTCCAAAACAAGGTGATAGAAGAACATATCAAATGGATCCTGCTAATGGAAGAGAGGCTCTTAAGGAGGTAGAGTTAGACATCATGGAAGGGGCAGACATTGTAATGGTAAAACCTGCTTTATCGTATTTGGACATCATTAAAGACATAAAACACACATGTAATGTGCCTGTTGCTTGTTATAATGTTAGTGGTGAATATGCCATGGTGAAAGCTACTGCAAAGGCGGGTTGGATTAATCATGATGAAGTAATGATGGAGATGTTGCTTTCTATGAAACGAGCTGGGGCAGATATCATCATTAGTTATTTTGCTAAAAATATTGCAAAAATCTTTAAGGAATCTCATGGCATTGGATAATAGTAAGAAATTATTTGATTTGTCAAAAGAAATGATGCCTGGAGGAGTAAATTCTCCAGTTCGTGCTTTTAGCGCTGTTGGAGGCATGCCGCCTTTTATTAAAAGAGCAAAAGGTGCATATATATATGATGTTGATGGAAATGAATATGTTGATTATGTAGGAAGTTGGGGCCCCATGATTTTGGGTCATGCACATTCACATGTTTTAGATGCAGTAGAAAATGCAATTGGAGATGGTTTGAGTTTTGGCGCTCCAACAGAAAAAGAAATTATTTTAGCTGAAATGATAATCAAGAGAGTTCCTGGATGCGACATGGTACGATTGGTTAATAGTGGTACTGAGGCTGCCATGAGTGTAATTAGATTGGCTAGAGGTATTACAGGAAAAAATAAAATCATAAAGTTTGCAGGTTGTTATCATGGGCATGCTGATTCATTTTTAATAGAAGCAGGGTCTGGCGCTCTTACGTTTGGCCAGCCTAATTCTCCAGGTGTTACAAATGGGACTGCAAAGGATACATTGATTGCAGAATTTAATTCCATTGAAAGTGTTGAAGATCTTTTAAAAAATCATGGAAGTGAAGTTGCAGGAGTGATCATAGAGCCTGTTAATGGTAATGCGGGTTGCATTTTGCCAAAAGATGATTTCTTGAAACAATTAAGGATATTATGTAATATGCATGGTTGTTTACTTATTTTCGATGAAGTCATGACTGGGTTTCGCATTTCTAGAGGTGGTGCTGCTGAGTATTTTTCAGTCATACCTGATTTATATGCATTTGGAAAGATAATTGGTGGTGGAATGCCAATTGGTGCTTATGGGGGTAAAAAGGATTTAATGAAAGAAATGGCGCCAGTGGGGCCAATATATCAAGCTGGTACATTAAGTGGTAACCCAATTGCAGTTTCTGCAGGAATTCCTACATTAGAGCTCTTAAATAATGAAGTGTATGAAAGACTTGATTCATTAGGAAAATATTTTGAAGATGAATTGCAAAAAATAATAGTAAAAAATGACATGGAAATTTCTTTCATACGCATTGGCAGTATGTTTTCATTATTTTTTCATTTAGGTCCCATACATAATGTTGAAGATGTGAAAAAATGTGATTTTACAATGTTTGCCAAATATTTCCATGGTCTTTTGAGTAAAGGCATTTATATTGCTCCAAGTCAACATGAGGCAGGATTTATTTCTCTTTGTCATGATGTGAAAATTTTAAATTTTACATTATCAAAAATTGATGAAGTATTTAATGAAATCATGGTGTCTGCACCATGATTTTCGGGGGCGCATGAAATGAATCAATCTTATGATAAAAAAACGGTTTTTTGTTGGTCTTTGTATGATTTTGCAAATCAACCTTTTACGACGCTTGTAATTACTTTCATATATGGAACATTTTTTACGACTGTGTTGGCTGACAATGAAATTACAGGTACAGTCTTATGGTCAAGGGGTATTTCATTGACTGGCATCTTAGTTGCATTGTTGTCACCATTGATGGGTGCATTGGCAGATAGAGGAGGATATAGGAAGTTTTATTTAATTTTTTGGACTTGGATTTGTATCATTGCCTCTTGTTTATTGTGGTATCCTAATTCTGGACAGGTTGCTTTAGCTTTAACTCTTTTTATCATTGCGAATGTGGGTTTTGAGATGGGGGGTGTTTTTTGCAATGCATTTTTACCTGATATTGCTCCTAAGGAGAAAATTGGTAGAGTATCTGGATATGGTTGGTCACTTGGATATGTTGGTGGTTTGATTTCTTTAATCTTGGCTCTTATGTTTTTTATTTTTCCAGAAGTTCCCTTGTTTGGTTTAGATAAAACAACACATGAGCACATAAGGGTCACTAATGTGATGGTTGCCCTTTGGTTTGCAGTATTTAGCATGCCGACATTTCTTTTTGTTAAACAAGATTCAAAATCTAATATTGGCATTAGGCAGGTACTATCGGAATCTTACGAACAACTTAAAGGTACATTTGTTCAGATTAGAAAATATAAACAGATAACTCGTTTTCTATTGGCTCGTTTAATATATAATGATGGATTAATTACAGTGTTTGCATTTGGTGGAATTTATGCTGCTGGTACATTTGGTTTTTCTATGGAAGAAATCATGGTTTTTGCCATCGTTTTGAATGTTACGGCCGGTCTAGGTGCATTCTTAATGGGATTTTTAGATGATGTCATAGGCGGGAAGAAGACAATACAAATTAGCAATGTAGGACTTATCATTGCTTGTATCATAGCCGTAGTTTCTCCTAATAGGGATATTATTAATATTCCATTTCCTTTCATTGGAGATATTATGATTACAGGGAAAATTTTATTTTGGATTTCAGGAGTATTGATTGGAATCTTTTCAGGCCCCAATCAGGCTTCAAGCCGCTCGCTAATGGCACGATTTGTTCCTAAGGATAAAGTAAATGAATTTTTTGGTTTTTTTGCATTTTCTGGGAAAGCTACATCATTTTTAGGTCCATTATTACTTGGATATCTTACACAATCATTTGGATCCCAGCGATATGGAGTGGCAGTAGTTGCTGTATTTTTATTTATTGGATCACTAGTGTTGCATTATGTTGATGAAGAATCTGGAATTGAAATTGGATCTAAATAATTTATTTACAGATAGTTATATTTATAAGTATAAAAATTATACTTATTAGTTAATAAAATACTTTAACTATTTCTTGCACCATGTTTCCATGCTCATGTAATTTTTCTTAGTTAAAATGAAACAACTTGTATATATCATATTTTTTGTTGCTGGGATGACAGTTTTTACTGTTCAAGCTTTTGATTCAGAGGATATGATTGAAATGGTGGTGACCTTACCAGAGTTGGAATCAAGGGAAATGCAGGAAAATTTAGAAGTAGATATCAAAAGAATGCCTGGCGTAAAGTTTGTTGAGACCTCATTAAGTTCCCAGACTTTAATATTGAATTATGATCCTCAAAAAGTTAGTAGAGAGTCCATAGAGAATATTCTTGAAAAATGGGATTGCGATCCTGGTGAATTTTCTTTTCGAAATGTAATCTCCATGAAATAAATCGTAGATGTTTTGTAAGTATTATCTTACAAATATATAGAAAAGTAAGATTTTACGATTTGTTACATTTATCATATGTTTAATGTTCTTTACATTATTATTAGTTAATCAAGGTGATAAATGAATCAGAATGTGAATAATATTAATAAGCGCATTGAAATGTTGGATATAGAAATTCAAAAGCTAGAAAAACGATTGGCTGCCAAAATCTGGGAAAGGAAGAAATATAAACAATTTTCTAATATTTCAAAGTAAGATTCATTAAGCTCTGATAAATCAACATATGATCGTCAAATGCTATTAGATTAGCTAAAGTTTTTTTGACGATGCTCTACGGCCCCTGGCTCCTCTAAAAATTCCGGGGGCTGTTTATTTAAAAAAAGTTTTAATTTATCCCATGGGAAAATTTCTAAAACCTAAGTGGTTTGAAAAATATACAAATATTTATAGAGCTTCAGGCTGGCGTGGGCTTGTTAAGGAGGGAGGGGTAAAACTTATAGTTGCTTTCTTTCTTTTTTATTTAATTAGAGATACGATACTATATGTGTTGCCTGTTGTTTTGGCTGCACAAGGCTTTCGTGCGTGTGGCTAAAACTGTATAAATTACTTTAATTTATACCTATAAATACATTATTTTTATATAATATATAGATTTATTATAATTTTATTATATTATATAAAGTATATCTATGTAAATTGAATTTGATTTATTTGAAGGAGGGGTCTCATTAAAAAAGTATTTATTTTCATGTTATTTTTTGTCATTACTTGGGCGCAACATTTTATGCCCGAATGGGAGCAATATGTTGAAAATCCATTTCTTTCACATACAATTTTTGTGACATCTGCAATTTTGAATGGCGTTGTTTTGGGGGTAGGTGATGAGATTGGTGTTTTTGATGGTGACATATGTGTTGGCGCAGGTGTTGTGGGTGGAGCGTTTGATCCAGATGAAACTTCTAGTTGGCTTGAGATTGTGACTTCTGCTCAAGATGCAATTGATCTAGATAACATCATACCTGGATTTATTAATGGTAATGATATTTTCTATCGTTTTTGGGATGCTAGTGAGCAAAGTGAAGTATGGTATGTATTTTCAGAGTATTTGTCTGGTTATAATTCTTTTACTTTTCAAAGTGTGAGTTACGTTAGTTTATCAGGTGAGGGTAGTTGTATGGATTTTGATTTAGATGGCGTATGTGACACTGATGATTTAGATGATGATAATGATGGTGTTATTGACATGGATGATTCTGATGATAATGATCCATTTTCTTGTAGTGATGTAGATATGGATACATGTGATGATTGTTCTTCTGGAATATTTGACCCCTTGAATGATGGTCCTGACATGGATTATGATGGGATTTGTGATGCAGGTGATCCTGATGATGATACCGATGGAGATGGGGTCATTGATGATGAGGATTCTGATCCTTTTAATCCTTATCAATGTGCTGATAATGATGGTGATGCCTGTGATGACTGCGGTAGTGGATATTATGACCCCTCAAATGATGGGGATGATTATGATGGAGATGGAATTTGTAATGCAGGTGATATGGATGATGATAATGATGGGGTAGTAGATAGTGAAGATTGTGCACCTTTATATGAACTTGCCTCTGAAGTTGATTGTTGTGGAGTATGTGGTGGTGATAATTCATCTTGTGGTAATTGCTGCGGAATGCCATTTGGTGATGATTGTTCCAGTGTTTGTGAGATAGATGAAATGGGTGTATGTTGCATGATTGATGAAATGGATGAATGTGGTATATGTTTTGGTGATAATTCTTTTTGCTCTAATTGTGAGCTTCCTTTCATTGATGTTGATGGGCATTGTTTACATCAAGGTGACATTGATGCTTTACAAGATTTGATTGACAATAGCATGAATAGTGGATATGATTTTGGCTGCCAAGATCTTACTGATCCTTATTGTGCTTCTCCAAATTTAACCATGGATCAAGGAGATAATTGGCATTGGGTAATCATTGATGGTGATTCACATGAGTTTTCTAATGATAGTGGTATTGTTGATCCTCTTGAACTTGGTCTTCAAGAGTGGAATAATGGTAGACTTACAAGCTTAATGTGTGGTGCATATATTTATTGTCAGCTTTCTGGTGAATTGCCAAGCAGTCTTTCTAACCTTACTGACATTGAAGTTCTACGTTTGGAGGTAAATTATTTCACAGGATACGTACCTGGATCAATTTGTGAACTTGAAAATGTAGATTTTGATGATTATTTGTCTTTTGATTTATCCTATAATGAGTTGTGCCCACCTTATCCAGGTTGCATTTCCGAAAATTCAGTTCAATTCATGCAAACTTCTAATTGCATTAATGGTGATTTTAATCAAGATGGGTTTGTCAACATAATTGACATAGTACAAATTATTGATGCAATTTTAAATAATATAGAGATTCAAGGTGCTGATGTAAATGAAGATGGGTTTATTAATGTCATTGATGTTGTTACGCTAGTTAGTTACATCTTAAATAATTAGCATAAAAATTTAAATATTTATCAATTAAATTTTTCTTACACCAGTATTTGAGGGCTTTGTAATATGTGTTTTACATTCAAT
>CAZQYT010000041.1:0-751 GCA_964597475.1 uncultured bacterium
CATTATCATTGATGTACAATGAGGGAATTTTCAATAACCAAGATGTTAAAGGAGAATAAAAAGAACTATGAGAAACAGATATATCAACATTTTCTCTTTTTAAATATTTATAGAGTTTAAATATTCTAATTGGAAAATATAATATTTTTTTAATTAAACCAGTACCTGCATGTCCTCCTATTTGGGTGCAATCCCAGCCTTCTAATTCTATTAATTCTAATGTATTTGATAGATCTCTTGAAGTAAAAATCACATCATGATTTTTAGATTTTAATTGTTTAACAATATTTGAAAAAAATATCACATGAGGTGAATTTGTTATATCAATCCATATTTTCATTTTTATAAATTTCCTTAAAATAATTAGAAAAGGCATAAAACATCCAAGCATTGGACCAGCGCATGTATGATATTTTATTTTTATAATATTGTCGTATCTGATAATAAAAATATCCATCTTTATCTTGCATATTATCAATTGTCCAAGAAAGTACTTTATTTGCTAATATTAAATTTTCTTTTAATTTTCCTGTTTTAACTAAAGTAACTATAAATTGTGCGGGGGAATGGATATCAATAGGATATAATTTTTTATTATAGTATTTTGGAGAACCATCAGTTAAAAAAAAATTATTTAAATAATAATTGAATCCCTTATTAAAAGAATTATTAAACTGATCATCTCCAGTATTCAAATAATAGTCATATAAACATTCCAAATTATATCCTGTATGGAAGCTATCAATCCAAT
>CAZQYT010000041.1:789-9059 GCA_964597475.1 uncultured bacterium
AGACCCATCAGAATTTTGTCTGTTTACTACATAAGCAATTGACTCCTGTGCAAGTTTTTTATAATGTTCTTTTTTAGTATAATAATAGCCTCTAGCTAACAATCTTGAACCTAAAAGACTCGCGTTATAAACTTTAGAACTATCTAATGGAGAATAAGAAAAAATAAATGTATCACCATCTTTTCCTCTATTTAAATCATTTATAACAAAATCTAAAGAAGAGATTGCTACATCTAAATACTTTTGATCTTTAGTTGCATTGTATGCCTCAAAAAAAGCGTTAGAAATAAACGATGTTGCAACAATAGTTGGTGTATTGACAGGAGGTGCTGGTGAATGTGGTGAAGGATGGCCAGATTATTATGGAAAACTTTATCTTGGTTGGAATTGGGAAATGGCTTCAAATAGACGGATGATTGACTGGTTAGATCCTGATTATACTGGAACTTTAGTACTTGATGGAACCTATGAAATTGTTAGTGGTATTGCAGGTGATTTAAATTCTGATGACACAGTAAATATATTAGATATTATTGTATTGGTAAATTTGATTTTAGGTGATAATGCTACGAATGCAGAATTACAGCTTGCAGATTTAAATGATGATGGTTCTTTAAATATTTTAGACATAATAGTTTTAGCAAATATCATTATAGATTCTTAAAGTTTCAATTTTCACTCTTTGATCTAATTCATAATTATAATTTTTCAATACATTGAAATTTTTGATTCATTATTCACTTCATTTTATTGCACCACTATTTATTGCTAGATTATTTTGGAAAAAAGAATGGCTAACAATGGGTATTATAATGATTGCAACAATTTCCATTGACCTTGACCATGTTTTTTCTAGCCCTATTTATGATTCAGATCGATGTAGCTTGGGCGCACATCCTTTACATACTATTTGGGCAGCATTATTTTATTGTATGATGTTATTTTCATCTTCATTTAAACTAAGGGCAATTGGAATTGGTTGTTTATGGCATTTATGTACAGATGGAATTGATTGTTTAATGTGAATGCCATTGAAAATGACATTTTAGAAATTATTATGAGTGTAAAATAAAATTTTAACCTTCCAAAATGCTATTTAATAAAAGAACTACATCAAGTACATTTAAAATACCATCTTGATTTATGTCTCCATTACACATATCGCAATCATCTCCTAAAACACAATTGACAAGGGATACAACATCAAGAACATTATTGATTCCATCTTCATTCATATCACCAGAGCCACATTCATTAGTTATTTCAAGTGGAGGAAATACAATGAAATCAACCCAGGTTGCATCTGAGCCGCTAGTTACGGCTTGATCTTTAATAAAAGTCCATTTAAAAGTACGGTTGCCTGTATTAACTGGAAAACTTTCAAATGACCAATCAATTTCACCAGCCCATTTATTCATTTCAATTCCATCAATGGAAAATGATAAATAATCATAATAATTACCAGTAACAGAACCTGTTGTTTCACAAGACACTTTTTTATAAAAAGAAATTTGTCCATCTTCAATTATGTCTAATGTAATTGACATAGAACTTTCTTGATTATCAGTAATGTTTCCAGAACGCCCACTAAAATTACCTTCAAAAGTTTCCAAATCATCTGATTGCCAATTTGTATTGCCCTCAAAATTCCAATCAAAATTTTGGAATGAACCTGTTTCAAAATCTTCTATGTCTGCTTCTGCAAGCCAAGGATCTAGACTGAGCTGAAAATCTTTTATAATATAACCTTCAAGTGGAACGGTTACTGTTTCACTTTGTGATAAATATCCAAATGCTTGAGCTGTAATTGTATATGTTCCTGGAGGAAGTAGCCGATAATAATCACCATTTTCTGTGTCTGGGGAAATATCATGTTCAATTCCTTGAATAGAAATATTGGCATTTATGGGTTCATAATTATCATTTAGTACAAGACCTCTTATCCCATCATGTACTTCTTCTAAATATGTTAACATGGGCTCTCTGTGATCTTCCCATAGGCCTGCTAATTGATTAGAGTTGGGCCATTTCACTTCGTTTTGTTCAAGAGTTATATCGCAACCACCTTCCCAAACATAGTTCCAATCTTGCATTCCTCCAAAAATAGCATACCATTGCGCACCATTTGTAATGCCATTTGAAAATCCACCTGAAGACATATTTGGGTGTGCATTAGCATATGCTAGAGAAAGATGAATGAATAAATCATCATCTGGGCTAGCAGAATATGTCCCTGAGCTAGGACCATCAAAGGGATAATTCGCTACCAATGCCCCAGTATGCATATTGGCTGATAATACAAAACTATGTCTCCAAGTCCATTCCATCATGGCTCTTGTTTCAGGCTGTCTATCTAATGTAGAATTATTTGGATCATTAAACTGATCAGGGAAATCTCTATTTAAATCTATGCCATTAGCATTATATCGAGAGCCATTTTCAAATCCATCAGGATTCATCGATGGCATGATGAAAACATCAGTATTATTTATAATATTTGTAGCTCTATCATCATTGCCGTATCCTTCAACAAGCCATTCTATCAGATATAAAGATAATTCACGACCTACTGTTTCATCACCGTGCATGTTTGCAACATATTTAAATTCAGGTTCTATTTCATTTATTCCAGGATTATTAGAGATTTCCATAACCCATAATTCTCTACCTTGAACAGTTTGACCAATACTTTCTAATTTTGTGATGTTAGGATAATTAGTAGCAATATTTTGAAGAAAGGAAGTTAATTCATTATAATCATGATAATCTTCCATGGGATTTCTGGTATTATAAGTATTTTTTTTAAGTTCTTCAAAATATAGTTTTGCTTGATTTTCTATTTTTTGAATACCAAAATTTAATTGTGAAATTAATTCAAATTCTTCATTTGTTACAAAAGCATGAACTTCTGTCATTGTTCGGTGATGATCAAGATCAATACCAAGTTCAACTAATTTATGTAATTCCATGTGATTATTAAAAGTTATATTCACCATATATTTTTCAATGTTGGCAAATAATGCACTTATAATTAAAAATGATATAATAATATTTCTTTTCATTTTATGTGAAGTTATTTTATAAAAAATTACTGTTTTATTAAAGGGGAATCAATTCTAATAATGTAATAAATTGTATCGTGTGTTAAATTATGAAATAATAATCATAGTGATTTTGGAAAAAATATTAAAATATTGGAATGAAATAAGTTATTTATTTTTAGAAATGTCACCATTTTTAATTTTAGGTTTCTTAATATCTGGCATATTATATGTTTTTATGTCAAAAGAAAGCATTGCAAATAATTTAGGAAAACCTGGCCTATTTTCAATAATTAAAGCATCTATTTTTGGTGTTCCCATGCCTCTGTGTTCATGTGGAGTCATACCAGTAGCAGCATCTTTATATAAAAGAGGGGCATCTAAAGGAGCTACTCTATCATTTTTGATTTCTACACCTCAAACTGGTGTTGATAGTATTTTAATTACTTATGGAATGTTAGGACCAATGTTTGCTTTCATTAGACCAATCATTGCACTTTTTACCGGTATGATTGGTGGTTTATTTACTGAAAAATTTGTAAAAGATGAATATGTTACAACTTTAACAATTGATCATGAACATTCTAAAAAAACATTGATGGATGGTTTAAAATATGCTTTTATAACATTACCACAAGATATCGCATGTCCATTAGTGAAGGGTATATTATTAGCAGGATTGATTACTCTCTTGATTCCTAATAATTTTTTTATGAACTATGGGATTACAGGACTTTTAGCAATGATAATCATGGCATTAGTTTCAATCCCAATGTATATATGTGCAACAGCATCTGTTCCAATAGCTGCAGGTTTGATTTTATCAGGAAATCTAGAGCCTGGAGCTGCGCTTGTTTTTTTGATGGCAGGTCCAGCAACAAATATTGCAACTATTTCAGTCATAACAAAAACTCTTGGTAGAAAAATAGTATATATTTATTTGACTACTATTTTTTTATGCTCAATAATATTTGGTTATTTAATAAACCAATTCATTATTATTAATTCAAGTGACATAAGTCATCATATGCATCATGGGAGTTGGATTCATTTAATATCTGGAATTTTACTTTTAGTAATTTGTTTATATGCCATATTAAGCAAATGGAATATTTCAAATAATTTAGATGAATCAATTAGTGAATCGGATTTATGTTTTATTGTTAAAGGCATGACATGTAATCATTGCAAAGAGACTGTAATGGATGCAATTAATTCTTGTGATGGCATAAAAGATGTAAAAATAAATCTTGAATCAGGTCAAACATTTATTTTTGGTAATGCTCTTGATAAAAAACAAATTTTTACATCAATTAATAATGTAGGTTTTTCAATTGGCGAAAATTTTTGAAGTGTTCATTTTATGACGTGGGATATTATTTTTTTTCAATTGCTTCATTTGCAAGTGCATCAGCCTTTTCATTTTGAGGATGCCCGCTATGTCCTTTAACCCATTCCCATGTTATTTTATGTTGTTTTATTGCTTCATCTAATTCTTGCCATAATTTTTTATTTTTAACAGGTTTTTTTTGAGAAGTTGTCCAGTTTTTATTTTTCCATTCATAAATCCATTTAGTAATGCCATTTTTTACATAAGTTGAATCAGTGGTTATTATTATGGTGCACGGACGATTTAATGAATTAATTGCCTTGATAACTGCAGTAAGCTCCATAATATTATTCGTGGTATTTGATGCATATCCATTTATTTCTTTCGTATTCCCATTATAATGTAGAATTGCACCCCAGCCTCCAGGGCCTGGATTTCCCTTGCAAGCTCCATCTGTATAAATGTGTACTACATCATTTTTCATTATAATGAATTAACAAAATGTAAAAGATTTATTAAGAAATAAATTGTTCTTCTTCCGTGCTACCTTTCATTGCAGTTGTAGATGCTTTTCCTTGAGTAATGGTATTTTGTATTGCATCAAAATATCCAGTACCAACAAATGCTTGATGTTTTGCAGAGCGAAAACCATGTTTTTCATTAGAAAATTCTTTTTGTTGTAGTTCAGAATATGCCCACATCCCATTTTGTTTGTAAGCTTTACTTAGTTCAAACATCCCAAGATTCAAACTATGCCATCCCGCCAAAGTAATGAATTGAAATTTATATCCCATGGAAAATAATTCTTCTCTAAAAATTTTCAATGTCTCTTCATTTACATTTTCTTTCCAATTAAATGATGGAGAACAATTATAAGCTAGCATTTTATTCGGAAACTTTTCATGGATGGAGGATGCAAACTTTCGAGCTTCTTCTAAATTAGGTTTTGCAGTTTCACACCATAATAAATCTGCATATGGTGCATAACTTAAACCACGATCAATAGCTTGATCTAAGCCATTATTTACATAATAAAAACCTTCAGGAGATCTCTCACCTGTTATGAACTTTTTATCTCTTTCATCTGCATTGGAAGTAATTAGATTAGCAGCATTTGCATCAGTTCGTGCAATGATTAGTGTTGATGTACCCATGACATCTGCAGCCAAGCGCGCAGCTATTAATTTACTTATGGCCTCTTTAGTTGTAACTAATACTTTTCCACCTAAATGGCCACATTTTTTTGCTGAAGATAATTGATCTTCATAATGAACAGCTGAAGCTCCTGATTTTATCATGTGCTTCATAAGTTCATATGCATTTAGGTTGCCTCCAAAGCCTGCTTCTGCATCTGCAATGATAGGTACAATCCAATCAATATCTTCATTGCCCTTTTGCCAATGAATTTCATCAGTTCTTAATAACGCATTATTAATTCTTTCAACTAATGTTGGCACGGAATCAACAGGATAAAGACTTTGATCTGGATACATTGTATTTGATGAATTATTATCTCCAGCAACTTGCCATCCAGAGCAATAAATGGCTTTTAAGCCTGCTTGGACCTCTTGTATGGCTTGATTCCCAGTTAGAGCACCAAGAGCACAAATAGGTTCATTTCTTTTAAGATATGACCAAAATTTTTCTGCACCTTTTTTTGCTAAAGTATGTTCAATATTAATTGAACCACGTAGATTAACAACTTCATCGGCCAAATAAGGGCGTTTTATTCCTTGCCATCTAGAATTTTCATTCCAATCATTTATTAATTGTTCAATTTGATTTTTTCTATTCATTAGGTCCTTTTCATAGTTTGTTGTATGCTGGTAAGGTGAGAAATTCATCAAAATCATCATTGTTTATCATTTCTATAAAAAGATCACAGGCTTGATGATATGTCCCTTCATTAAACTTTTTTTCACCAACTTCAGATGCTATGATTTTCATTTCTTCTTCCTTTAGCTTATTAATTAAAGTTGGTGTTATGATAGTGTCATTATCTAATTTTGAGTCATGATGTATCCATTGCCATAATTGGGCACGTGAAATTTCTGCTGTAGCAGCATCTTCCATTAGATGATATAGTGGAACACATCCATTGCCTGACAACCATGCTGCAACATATTGAATACCTACACGTAAATTTGTTCTAATGCCAGTTTCTGTTATTTTTCCTTTTGGAACTTTTAACAAATCTGTAGAGTGTATTAAAATGTTTTCTTTTGAAATATTTATTTGATTTTCATTTGGCATGAATGCATTGAATGCTTCAAGTGCAATTGGAGCTAGTGCTGGATGTGCAATCCATGTACCGTCATGGCCTGCCATGGCTTCACGTTCTTTGTCATTTTTGACTTTTTGCAATGCATTTTCATTGGCCATGGGATCATTTTTTATTGGTATTTGAGCAGCCATTCCTCCCATTGCATGGGCACCTCTTTTATGACAAGTTTGAATTAGAAGACTAACATAAGATTTTAAAAAATGACAATCCATTGTAACCAAGGAACGGTCAGGCAAGATAAAATCGTCATGGTTTCTAAATTTTTTTATGAAACTAAATATATAATCCCACCTACCACAGTTTAATCCTGCAGAGTGTTCCCTTAATTCAAATAAAATTTCATCCATTTCAAATGCTGCAAAAATAGTTTCAATTAAGACGGTAGCTTTTATGGTTCCTCTAGGGATATTTAATTCATCTTGTGCCATGTTGAAAATATCATTCCATAATCTTGCTTCAAGATGATTCTCTAATTTAGGGAGATAAAAATATGGCCCTGAATTTGATTCAATAAGAGTTTTAGCATTATTATAAAAGAAGATTGCAAAATCAAAAATACTAGCAGAAAATGGATTACCTTCATATTTTACATGTTTTTCTTCTAGATGCCATCCTCTAGGACGCACCATTAAGGTAGCAGTTTTATCATTTAATTCATAATGTTTTCCATTTAAGTTTGTAAATGAAATTGTTTTATCTATGGCATCTTTTAGATTTATTTGACCATTTATAATATTTTCCCATGTTGGTGAAGTAGAATCTTCAAAATCAGCCATGAAGACCTTTACATTACTATTCAAGGCATTTATGATCATTTTTCGATCAACAGGTCCTGTAATTTCCACTCTTCTATCTTTCAAGTCATTTGGTATGGGTGCAATTTTCCAATCATTTTCTCTTATGGATTTGGTTTTTAATAAGAAGCTTGGCATTATCCCAGAGTCTACTTCAGATTGTCGTTTTTTTCTAGCTTTTAAAATTTCCAAGCGCCTAGGATTAAATGTTTTTTGTAAGATAGTAGCAAATTCAATTGCTTCATCATTTAAAATATTTTTTTTATAATCATTAATAGGCATTAAAAACTCAGTAACCATATTTGCATCCATAATGGCATTATTCATAAAAAAAATCCTTTAAATAAGTTGAGATCCGCTAATTCGAAGAGTAAAAAATAGGATGAGAAAGTATTTTAATGAAAGTAAATTTTCATTGAAATATTTATTAAATTATTTAATTTACTTAATTGCAAGGAATGCACTCATGGAAAATCAATTAGTTAACATAAAAAATATTCTTTTAATGGGCCCCGGTCCATCTTGTGTATCAGATTCAGTATATGAAGCATTGTCTAAACCTACGCTTGGCCATTTAGATCCTTCATTCATAGAAATAATGGATGAAATTAAAGAATTTCTTAAAAAATTAATGGGTACAAATAATTTATTAACAATGCCTATTTCAGGAACAGGTTCTGCTGGTATGGAAACTTGTTTTGTGAATTTGATTGAACCTGGAGACAAAGTCTTAATTTTAATTAATGGAGATTTTGGAACAAGAATGGAAGACATCGCAAATAGATTAGGAGCTGAAGTAGATTCCATGACATTTGAATGGG
>CAZQYT010000042.1:0-9000 GCA_964597475.1 uncultured bacterium
CCCTAGAGGGAAAAGCCCAATGCCATATTCAGTATCTTTATATTTTTTTTTAATTCCTAAGCCGAAAAAATTAAAGCCAAGATAAAATTTTTCAACTTTCACGCCTACAGATTTTGCAGCTAGAAAATGCCCAAGTTCATGTAAAAAAACTACAACTCCTATTACAAATATAAATGAAAGAATGGTTATCATTTGATTATATCAGGCTAATATTGTGATTTTATCATGAATGAAATTAGTGGTCCATTGACTAATTTCAGAAATTATTTCTAAATCAGGATCGTTAACATAATCATGGTTTTCAAGAGCTTCTTCAATTAATTTTGGAATGTCTGTAAATTGTATCATTTCATTTAAGAAAGCATGGACTACTTCATCATTGGCTTTATTTAATACTACCGGGAATGTACCTCCCTCTTTTAGAGAATCATATGCTAACCTTATACAGGGGAATTTATTTAAATCAGGTTTTTCAAAAGTTAAAGCATTAATTTTTGTGAAATCTAAATTTTTCCAAGTTGATTTTAAATGGTTGGGATAAGTGAGTGCATATTGTATTGGGATTTTCATGTCAGGTAATCCTAATTGAGCTTTTATTGAGCCATCTTGAAACTCTACCATAGAATGAATTATTGATTGAGGATGTACTATTATGTCAATTTGATCAGATTTTAAGTTAAATAACCAGTAAGCTTCTATTACTTCTAATCCTTTATTCATCATACTTGCTGAATCTATGGTAATTTTACTTCCCATTTCCCAATTAGGATGCTGTAATGCATCTTCTCGCTTAATATTTTTAAAAGCTTCAATTGGTTTTGTTCTAAAAGGTCCTCCAGAACCCGTTAAGATTATTTTATTGATTTCTTCTTTTTTTTCTCCAGTCATACATTGCCATATTGCACTATGTTCACTATCTACAGGAAAAAGACTTGCTGATTTTTTTTCTAACATTTTATTTATTATGTTACCTGCCATTACCATGCTTTCCTTATTTGATAAGGCTACATCAACTTGTGCATCAAGTGCACATATTGTAGGCTCCATTCCAGCAGAACCAACCAAAGCATTCATCATTAAATCAAGATCATCTCTTGAAGCAAGCTCTAGTAAGGCAGTTCTTCCAGAAATAATTTTTACATTTGTATTAATTAAGGCTGTTTTTAATTCCTCTATTTTATTTTCATTTATAATACAGATGGTATCAGGTGTATATTTTTTTGTTTGTTCTATTAATAGTTGTGTGTTTTGATGGCACGAAAGATATTTAACATTGAATTTTTCGGGGTATTGATCAATTACTTTTAGCGTTTGTGTTCCTATAGAGCCAGTAGAACCTAATATTCCAATGTTTTTCATAATTTTATACTTAAGAGAAGAAATGGGTTATAATCAAATTTAGGTAAAAAGGCAATTATTCCAGGCCTTAAATAAATGGATTTATTTAATTTTATATTTGTAGACATCATCAATGTATCTTCTTCTTTTATGGATGATACTAAACGGTTTGCACATACACTATAATTGAAATTAAAAAATCTTCCTGATTCCATTATTGACAAGCTAAACCAGCGTTTATTTCCATCTTTTTCAAATTTATCTCTATGTAAGCCAATTTGAAACATATTTGAAGATAGTTTAAATAATTTCCATTCAGGTATGAATCCTATTGCAAGATGGTAATAAACTGATATGTCTGAGTTTGTTTTAAAAGGAGAAATAACACCTCCAATTAATAAATTTTTTGCTGGAGATAATTGAATGCCTGTTAAAAATCTAGTGTTTTCATTCTCTTCAATTGCACCGATATGTATTATTGGTTTTGAAGTTGGTGATAATTGGAAAGGCATCAGACTTGGAATTGAAGAATTAGTTTCAGTTGACTGGCATAAGATGATATTTAAAAGAAATAAAAAAAAAGTTAATTTAAAAATTTTATTCATGGTTTTAAATTAATCCTCTATTGCTTTTTTCTATGAAATCAAGGATCTCTTTAATTTCTGGAGTATTTTCAAAATCACCATTAATTTTTTTGATTGTTTGGGAAAGATTTAAGGAAGAATTATAAATCAGTTGGTAGGCAGCTTTAATGTTGTTTCGAGTTTTAGATGAGAATTTATTTCTTCTTAATCCAATTATATTTAATCCACTATATTTTAATGGTTCATTCATTGCTAAAACATAGGGGGGGACATCTTGTACAATACGAAAACCTCCTCCTATAAATGAATAGTTTCCAACCTTGCAAAATTGATGCACTGGTGTTATTCCTCCAATTGTTACATGATGTCCAATTTCTACATGCCCTCCAACTTGTACGGAATTTGCCAATATGCTATAGTCACCAACAATGCAATCATGTGCAATATGAACATAAGCCATTAATAAGCAGTGACTACCAATAATAGTTTTTCCGGTAGCGCTAGTACCTCTATTTAGCGTACAATATTCTCTTATTGTAGTTGAATCTCCAATTATTAATTCTGATTGTTCATTTTCAAATTTTAAATCTTGCGGAATTTCACCTAGTACTGCACCATTGAAAATTCTACATTCTTTTCCTATAGTAGTATATGGTTTTATATGCGCATTCGCTCCAATTGTAGTATTGTCACCAATCATGACATTTTCTTCTACAATGGCATAAGGAGCTATGGTAACATTGTTACCTAATATTGCAGATTTACTTATGATGGCACTAGAATGTATTAATTTTTTGATTTTAATTTCTCCTATTAACAACTGAAGCTAAAATTTCTCCTTCAGCAACTTGAACGCCATCAACTGATGCTATGCCATGTAGTATGCAAGTACCCATTTTAAATTTTTCTAATTTGACTTCAAAAATGATTTGGTCACCTGGAGTAATAGTCTTTTTAAATCTACTTTGATTGACTCCTGTAAAATACATGAGTTTCGTTTCAGGGCTTTCAATACTATTTAAAACAAGAAAGCCTCCAGCTTGAGCCATTGCTTCTAAAATTAGAACACCAGGCATTACTGGTTGTCCTGGAAAATGACCTTGAAAATATGGCTCATTGATGGACACATTTTTTATTGCACGGACGATTTTCCCAGGTTCAAGATCTGTAATACGGTCAATTAAAAGGAAAGGATATCTATGTGGTATTATTTTCATTAATCCTTCAATATCAAAATTTATTGTAGATGAGCCTATTTGCTTACTTCTAAGTGTTAATGTTTTTAAGTAAGTTTTTTTTATTTTTCTTACAAGTTCAACATTAGATGCATGCCCACTTCTAGCTGCTACTACATGCCCTTTAATTGGAGCCCCAAGGAGAGCAATATCTCCAATTAAATCAACAACTTTATGTCGAACTGCTTCATTTTGAAAACGAAGTTTTGTATCATTTAATATTGAAGTAGTACTATTTTTGATTGATTGTTTTGTATTAAATAATTTTTGCAATTCATCAATTTCTTTTTGATTTATTTTTTTATCCAAGTACACTACGGCATTATCTAGGTTGCCTCCTTTGATAAGACCTTGATTCTTTAATTCAACAATTTCTGAAAATAAACAAAAAGTACGTGCTGGTGAAAATTGTTTCACGAAGTCATTTTCAAGTGAATACATAGCAGTATATTGCGTACCTAATGAAAGTTCTTCATAATCTGTCATAAACGTTACTCTGAATTTATCTGATGGGAGAATGTGGATGTCTATGCCTTTGTCAGGGTCATTATATGTTATTGTTTTGTCAATAATGAGTTCTTCTTTAAAGCTATTTTGCTCTGTTATTCCAGCTTTGATTAGAGTATCAACAAAAGGTTTTGCAGAACCATCCATGACAGGTGGCTCTTTTTCTGTAAGCTCAATTAAGATATTGTCAATTTCTAATCCATATACAGCAGATAATACATGCTCAACTGTATGGATTTTAAAATTATTTTGCTCAATTGTAGTACCTCTAGAAATATCTACTACATGATCAATATCTGCAATAATTTCTGGACAACCTGCTAAATCTAAACGTTTAAAACGAATACCAAAATTTTCTTTTGCAGATTTAAAGGTTGCAACAGTTTTAACACCAGTATGTAAGCCTATGCCGCTGATACTAATCTCATTAACAATTGTCTTTTGCTTTCTTTTTGGATATTTATTTAACAAATTAAATTTCCTTGTTATGATTTTTTTCTAAGTTGCGTATGCGATTAAGTAAATCAGGCAATTGGTTGATTACAACTTCTTGCCTTAAACGATTTTTATGTAGTTTGGCGGGAATACCTGAAACAAATGAATTAGGCTCTATGGATTCAAAAACAGCTGATTTTGCTGCAATTATTGTATTTTCACCAATATGGAGATGGTCAATAATCCCAACTTGTCCACCAATTGTTATATTATCTTCAAGTATTGAACTACCTGCTATGGCAGTTTGACCAGAAATTCGACAATTTTTCCCAATCTTAACATTATGTGCAATTTGGATCAAATTATCAAGTTTTGTGCCTTTATCAATCCTTGTATTTGTAAGTGTACCTCTATCAATACAACAATTTGCTCCTATTAAAACATTATCATTAATTTGTACATTGCCTATATGTGGCATTTGTTGGTATGTACCATTATCATTTACAAGGCCAAAGCCATCTGCACCAATAATGCTCCCAGAATCAATAATACAATTATTTTTAATTATCACATCATGATAAATAGTTACGTTAGCTCTAATATTTGTTTGAGAACCAATATTTGAATTTTCACCTATAAATGAGCCAGCTCCTATTTTTGAAAAATCTCCAATTTTAACCCCTTTTTCTATTACAGCATATGGTCCAATATAAATGTTTTTACCTAGTTCAACATTTTTATCAATTATAGCTTTTCCATGTATACCCTCAATGTTTTTTTTACTAGGCATAAACATATTTACAACCTTAATAAAGCTAAGTGCGGGATTTTTTACACAAATAAAATTTGTTTTATGCTTGTTTATCTTTAAGGATTTTTTTATTAATAAAGCAGAAGCTTCAGTTTTATCTATAAATGGTACAAATTTATCTGACATTACATATGCAATCTTATTCACTTTACCATTTATTAAATCGCAAACACCATTTATTGTAAAGTTAGGGTCTCCTATAACTTTACCGTTTATTTTTTTTGCAATTTGATTTATTGTATACAATTTATTCAGATTCTGATTCAGACAATTCTTCTAAGACCGCTTCAGTCAGGTCATGTTGAGGCAATGCATAGACTATTGCGCCGCTTAATGCGTCTAAAATAATATCATACCCTTGTTCTTTTCCAACAATGTTAATGGCATTATTTATTTTATTTGTTATGGGCTTCATTTTTTCAACTTGCAATCTATAGATCTCTCCTTCTGGACCAAACTTTTCTAATTGGAATTGTTGTATGGATTGTTCCATTTGTGTCATTTCCTTTTCTTTTTCTTTCCTTCTTACATCACTCATTAATAATCTTGTTGAAGGCTATCTAATTTACTGACTAGCTTCATCCCTTCAGTTTCTAATTTCCTACCTTCTTTTTCAAGGTCTATTTGAGCTTGTCTAACTTCTTCAAGATTTTTCATTATTTCATTTGAATCTACATAACCTATTTTTACTTCAGAAAAAAGAAATCCAGAAAAAATAGCTGTTATAATTAAATGTTGCATTAGTTTCATTACTTTTATCTCCTTATTAAATTTTTAAAATGGCATTCCAAATATTAAGTGATACTCCCATCCGTGTGGTTGTGTTCCATTATAAATGTAGTCATAATCTGTATAATCAAAGCCATATCCCATATCATATCCAAGCATTCCAAGCATAGGTATGAAAATTCTAATTCCAAAGCCTGCAGATCTTTTTAAATCAAATGGATCAAGGCTTTCAATATCATTCCAAACGTTACCCATTTCAAAAAAAGATAATCCATAAATTGTAGGATTTCTTGATAGAGACAAGCGGAATTCTAATGAGTATTTCACCATAATGTCACCTCCTCTTGTTGAATATGAACCAACACGGTTTTCAGTATATCCGCGCAACATTTCTCCATAAGGGATGCCAGTTCCTCCCATTATGAATTTTGAACTTGGAGGGATGATGGAATAGTCTTTTTTTGTTTTAATTTTTCCAAGCATTCCTAATTTGAAAATTTGAGATATGGTAAATTTATTATGAAAAGGTGTAAAATAATTAAAATCAAATACATGTTTATGATAATTATGGTTGCCACCTAAAAAACCACCTGAAATTGTACTAGTCCAGATAGATTTTGAACCACTAGTTGGGAATTCTGGGTGATTTCTGCTATCTCTGGTAATTGTTTGTATGATTGAAATTCCTGATGATGAAAAGCTATAATCACCATCATCTTCAACTATGGTAATGTTTTCAGTGTTAAATCCTCCAGTTTTAAAATGATCTGGATTGCTAGCAATATACTTATAATTTACAAACTTTATCATCCATGACCCACGAAAAAAATAATCTGGCCATTTGAATCTTCTTCCCCATCTTAATGTCCCCCCTTGTTGCTGTGTATCAAAAGGTAAGTAACTATATTGCCCTCCTTGCCCACGAGCCGTGTAAAAATAACTCCCCCCAACTAAGTTGGGAGTATCAAATAGCCAGGGTTCAGTAAAACTAATTGAAAATGATTGATATGTTTCATTGGAATTATTTTGATTAGGATAGCTAGGTGAAAAAGTATTGCCATAAGTTGAACTTGAATTTGAGCTTAAGCCTCTTTGATAGCTGATTGACAAATTTTGCCCTTTTCCTCTAAAATTAGGAAACTCAAAACCTCCTCCACCTGTAAAACCATTAAGCCCATTATAGCCCATGGATAAGTTTGCTTGTCCTGTATTTTTTTCAATTACATTTAGTTGGAGATCAATTTCATTGTCATCTACTGGCAGGATATCAGGGATGACATTTTCAAAAAAATTCAACATGAATATGTCTCTATAGCTATCCATTATTTTTTTTCTATTAAAAATATCTCCTGGGAATACTCTTAATTCTCTTAAGATGACATTTTCGTGAGTTTTATCATTTCCTGAAATGTTGATTTTTCTAATATGTACTATTTGATTTTCAATTATTTCAAAATGTATATCTAATGAATCTTCTTTTATTGGTGTAAAGATGGGGTTTATTTGAAAATAAAAATAGCCTTTATCTGTATATAAAGGGCTAACATTTTCAGAGATTGCTAAATTAAATGCATTTTCAATAAAAATATCTCCTTTGATAAAATTTAGACGATTTTGTAGTTCATTGTCTGAATGAACATAATTTCCTTCCCAGCTAATATTTCTTATTTTATATTTGGGCCCTTCATATACATTTAAGTGTATGTCATATCCTTTTCCACTGGTTCTTAACTCAATGGTTTCATTTATTATATAAAAATCACGATATCCTTTATTTTTATAAAAGTCGATTAATAGATTTTTATCTAATTCGAATTGATTTTCTTTCCATGCTCCGCTCCATGGGAAGTACCATTTTTGTGCTTTGTTTTCATTAAATTGAGATGAAAGTTTTTTATCAGTAAAAAAATTATTACCTGAAAATGAAATAGTTTTTATTCTACTTTTTTTACCAATGTTTAATTTGAATTTTAAATTTTTATCATATTCATTTTCTCCATCTGATAAAATAGATTCGACTTGTATATTGTGATAATTTTTTTCTGCATATATGTGTTTTATTTTTTTTATTGCTTCAAAAATAATATGATCAGTTAAGATTTGACCTTTTTCAAGTTTAAGCTCTTCAATTAAGCTACGTTTAGACTTTTTTTTATTGCCTTCAAATTCAATATTTCCCAATATTGGATATTCTTCAACAATTATTTGTAAATTAATTCCCTCAATGGTTTCTTCATTGATCATTATTTTTATATCGCTAAAACGATTTAATTTCCATAATCTTTTTATGGCTTGTTGAATTTCAGAGCCTCCTATTTCCATTCCTTTATAGAGCCGTGCATTTCTAATGACGTCTTCCTTAGATAGACGCTGACTCCCCTCTACATCTACATTCAAAATTAAAATGGATTCATTTTGTGATAAAATTATTGAAAAGAAAATAATATAGAATAGTTTTTTAATCATTATTAATAGATATTTGCTCACTAATTTTTCCGAATCTACGTTCTCTATTTTGAAATTCTATAATTGCTTCAATCAATTTATCTTCATCAAATGAAGGCCAAAATGTATTTGTAATGTAAAACTCTGAATATGCAATTTGCCATAATAGAAAATTACTAATTCTATAGTTTCCACCAGTGCGAATAAGTAAATCTGGATCAGGCAAATTTTTTGTATATAATTCTTGGGAAAATAAATTTTCATTAACATCTTCTATGTTAATTTTTCCAGAATTGATTTTTTTGAATAGATTTTTTGTTGCATTTATAATTTCTTGTCTACCACCATAGCTTAATGCAAGGTTTAAATTTAATCCAGAGTTATTTTTTGTTTTTTCACATGCATTTAAGAGCTCATTTTGAATTGAATCATTAAATTTATTTATATTTCCAATGAATGTAAAACGAACATTATTCTTAATCATTCTATTTATTTCATTATGTATTGAAGATAATAATAACTTCATTAAAGCATTTACTTCTGAAGTTGGACGTTCCCAGTTTTCTGAAGAAAAGGTAAATAATGTCAGGTGTTGAAGGGCTATTTTTGAGCATGTTTCAGTTATTTTTCTTACGGCTTTGACGCCAGCCTTGTGGCCAGCTAGCCTAGGCAGCCCTTTAGATTTTGCCCAACGTCCATTTCCGTCCATTATAATGGCGATGTGTTTTGGCAAATTTTTATCATCTAAAATCATATGTTTGTTATTATTTGATGTGTTGTATTATGATGATATAAAGTAAAATATGATGATTGAGAATAATCATAATACTAATTTATGATTTATATGAAAACTCATTATTTAATATAGAACTTATTTGTTGGGCCATTTTATCATATTCATTTGAGATTATGGAAT
>CAZQYT010000043.1:0-4672 GCA_964597475.1 uncultured bacterium
TCCTCACAATGTGATTCCATAACAAATGATATCATCCTTGGAAAAATAAATGATTTAGATGCTCGCAATTCAACTGCTGTTGGATTATATGCTCGTTATTTAAAAAGAGTTTCTGCACATTCAAGAAATTTAATTTCAAGCATAGTCAATCCCTTTGAACGTATTGGATATCCAGAATAAAAAAATACTTTTTCTATGTACTGGAAATTCATGCCGTTCACAAATGGCTGAAGGGTTTGCTAAAAAATATTTAAATAATCATTTAATTAAAAGTGCAGGCACAAGCCCTCAAAAAATAAATCCACATGCAATAAAAGTCATGAAGGAAGTTGGTATTAATATTTTAAATCATAAATCAACATTATTTACTAATGATGATTTAAAAGAAAATGACATGATCATAACATTATGCGGGAGTGCAAAAGATGAATGCATAATTAACAACTCTCCAACAATTGAATTTAGACATTGGAGTTTAGATGATCCTGCAGATGCCAAAGGCTCTTTAGAAGAAAAAATAAATGTTTTTAGAAAAATTAGAGATCAAATTGAACAAAAAATTAAATTACTAAAAAGTGAAATATCTAGCTGAATTCATAGGTACATTTTTATTGGTTTCAGTTGTAATTGGTTCTGGAATCATGGCAGAAAATATTTCTAATGGAAATATTGGCATTGCCCTTTTAGGAAATACCATTGCAACCGGAGCCATATTATATGTTATAATTAAAATGTTTGGATCAATTTCAGGCGCACACTTTAATCCGGCTGTTAGTTTCATGTTTTTTTTAAGAAAAGAATTAAATTGGAATGATTATCTTAAATTTAGTTTTTTTCAATGCACTGGAGGATTGATTGCCGTATTATTAATACATTATATTTTTGAAATTAACATTTTTCAAATTTCAACAAACATAAGAGGGGAATTACCCTTACTAGCAAGTGAAATATTGGCAACTTCTGGACTTATGTTGACAATACTATTCATGCGAAAAAATGATCCAGAATCCATGGCATTAGGTGTTGCATTATTTATTACTGCGGGCTATTGGTTTACATCTTCAACAT
Organism: uncultured bacterium; assembly: GCA_964597475.1. Taxonomy (GTDB): domain Bacteria; phylum Fidelibacterota; class Marinisomatia; order SCGC-AAA003-L08; family D37C17; genus JAYZCM01. The sequence goes on from CAZQYT010000043.1 coordinate 1,069, forward strand.
CTTTTGCAAACCCAGCAGTAACCATTGCAAGAATCTTTACAAATACATTTACAGGAATTGCGCCTATTTCTAGCCTTTACTTTTTATCTGGGCAAGTGATTGGCTGTCTACTGGGATTTAAAATATTTAATTTATTTGAAAACAATCAAAAGGAGAATAAATGAAACACATAGTAATCATACTGTCAATTTTTACCATGGCTATCGGTTCAGATACAAAGATAGGTGGCACGACTTATTTCGATTATACAAGTGGAAAAGATGATGCCGGAGAAAGTACATCTGCATTTAATTTTAAACGTCAATACATCTCATTTTCTGGAGAAGCTTCTGATGACATAAAATACAAAATTGTAGTTGATGTGGGAGCAACAAATAATCTGCCTGGTGAAGATCAAAGATTGACTGCTTTTCTAAAAAAAGCTCAAATAGATTATAAAACATCATTTGCTAAAATTAGTATGGGAGTAATTGGAACGAACACCTACGGAGTACAAGAAAAAAACTGGGGATATCGTTTCATTGAAAAATCTGCAATGGATACATATAAGTTTTCTTCAACAGCAGACATAGGAATTGGTTTTTCTAAATCGCTTACAGATGATTTAAACATGAGCTTACAAATGGTAAATGGTGAAGGCTATAAATCTCCTCAAATAGATAAATATCATAAAATCTCATTAAATACTACATATGGTGAAGCTAAATTACATAAAAATGATGGCTACAATGTTGGACTTGTATATTCTACTGAAGATTCTGAGGATGATCTTACTACTATAGAAATTGATGAATCTTTAGATCCTACCAATGTGACCAGTTTATTTGGAGGATATGCCGCGAATGGACTTCGTTTAGGTGTTGAAAATGCTACAAAAACTAAGGGGGATTTAACTGAATCTATAACTTCAATTAGTGCAAACTATGGTATTAAAGATAATATGGATGTATTCGTAAGATATGATATGTACGATCCAAATGCTGATATGGATGAAGATGGTAGTAGCTATATGATTACAGGAGTTGTATTTAATTGTGGAAATGGTTTATCAATGGCCCCTAATATGGGAATAACATCATATGAAGATGCTGATGCTGATTCTGAAACTGAATATAAATTAAACATTCAATATAAGTTTTAAAAAATTGTTTGATGTATAAAAAACATATTAAGCCTAGGGAAAATTCTCTAGGCTTAATTTTATAAAAAAAATAAAAATAAAGTATTTAAATTTATACGTGAAAAATTTATTAATTACATATAATTGTATATTTCTTCTAGCAGGAAATATATTTTTATTAAATCTTCATTTTATGCATGATGATCATCATCATTCTGACAACACTGAAGAATGTCAAGAATGTATTATCATCAAATATAATAATGACTATGTTTCAGATTATAATAAAGTAAATTTTTTAAAAAATAAAACCAACCACATACAATTTGAATATGTTAGTATCATTAATTTCAATGGCACTAGCACATATCTTTCCAGAGCGCCACCTATCTCCTAAAACATAATCAATTAACTATTTTAATGATGTGATGTGATGTGATGTGATGTGATAAATATGCAATTTATCCACACTATCATTTTATGTCCTATTTTTTTAAATCTATTTAAAAAATTAGGATTTGATAAAATTTATAAAATTTAATAAGGAGATTTAATCGTATGAAAAAATTTGTTAAGCATTTATTTTTGTTAATGTTAATAGGTTTAATACCTACTGCCTGTGAAAAAGATTCTCATTCGCATGGTGAAGATCATACTAATGCAGATGGATTTATTTTTGAAGATGAAAGTGGAAATGAACTATATAAGGAATTTGAAGGTGAAATTGTTACGAACCTTCTTACTTTAAGTGTTGGGCAAACACTTGAACTATCAGTTCATTTTCTTGATCATGATGGCAATGAAATTGAACATGAAGAAAGTGGTGGTGAGCATGAAGATGAATTAAGAATTTCTGACAATGATCCTAATATAGCAACCATTGAAACTGAAGAGCATTGTGATGAATTATCCAATCAAATAGATTGTGAAAATTCTGATCACTGTGAATGGATGTCCATGGATGGCATGGAACATTGCATGGATTCAGCTGAAGAAGAACATCATGAGCTAATTATCCATATTACTGGTGTAAATATTGGTTCAACTAGTTTTAAATTAGAATTGATGCATGACGGACATGCCGATTATACTTCATATAACAATGTAGCTATTACAGTTACTCAATAACATTAAAAGATTTCAATTTTTAATAGTTTTTGCCATGTGCCTGGGCTACCCTCTAGCCCGGGCAAGTGGCATATCAGGGATGGTTTTAGATTCTAAAACAAAAATACCCATAAATAATGTTAATATTTACATTAATAATCCTCCCATTGGAACCATGACAAATGAAAAAGGATATTTTAATTTATCTTTAAACAAACAATTAAAAAAGAATATCGATTTAAATATAAAAATAATAGGGTATGAAGAATTAATAATACCCTTGGATTTATCTAATGGCAAAATTGATTTAGGTAAAATATTTTTAGCTACTCAATCTATCAAGCTAGAATCCATCCATATCCATTCGCATAAACATGAATCAAGTCAAATATCTGATATTTCATTAAGTGGGAAAGAATTATACACTAATATTAATGGAAATTTAGCAACAACATTATCCAATCAACCTAACATTGGAGTAAATTCATTTGGTTTAATAACATCTAAACCAGTATTACGAGGATATTCCGGAGATAGATTATTACTTACAAAAGATGGTAGCGACATGGGGGATTTATCTCGATCATCAATAGATCATGTGATCACATTAGATATGACGGAAGTAAATGAAATAGAAATAATAAGGGGACCTAAATCTTTACTATATGGTTCTAATGCCATAGGGGGGATAATTAATACAAACATGATTGGAAATCCCAAAGTAAAGGTCAAAAAAATTCAGAAAAAAACCATGCTAGGTGGAGAATCATTTAATAAGGGAGTATATGGGAATTTAATGTTCTATATTCCTTTAAAAAATAATCAATTGAACATAATGATTAATAATAGAAATACAAGTGACCAAACAAGTCCACTTGGCACATTGGAAAATACACATTCAAAAATATCTAATTATAAATTAGGATTCACAAAATACAATACACATGATTATCTCAATTTCATTTTTGAAAATTTTACCATGAATTATGGAATCCCATCAAGTATAGAAGGCCACATAAATGGAGTAAACATAGAATTGATAAAAAATACTTTTCAATTTAATTATCATAGTGATATTTCTTTTGTTAATTTTGAGCAATTTGATATTAAATATAATTTTATTGATTATGGGCATCAAGAATTTGAAAATGATTTAGATTATTTTTCAGTATCTTTATCAAAACAAACACATAATTTTAAAATTGAATTACAATCTTTCAACCTAATGATCGGCTCAGAAATAAATTATAAACAATTTTTACCAAGCGGATTTTATTGGACTCCCAACACTGATGAACTAGACTTATCTCTATTTGGTTTTTATGAAAAAGAATTTTATAATTTTAATTTATTAAGTTCTTTTAGAATAAATTTTTG
>CAZQYT010000043.1:4682-8967 GCA_964597475.1 uncultured bacterium
ACCAAGCCAAGATAATATTTCTTTTTCAAACTTAAATAATAATGAGATTATAACTAGGAATTTCAAATATTTTTCATCTTCACTGGGATTAAGAAAAAATATTGATAAACTTGAAATTAATAGTTGGTTAATGAGTACAATGAAAGCGCCTAGAATAGAAGAATTATATTCAGATGGTCCACATTTAGGTTCATATTCTTATGAAATTGGAGAACCAAATCTGAGTTTAGAAAAAATTTATGGAGTTGAGTCTTCTATTAGATATAAATCAAATCCAATAAAAATGTCATTAACTACTAATTTTTCATTAATAACTTTTTATAATTATAGCCCCTATTATTATCAAATGAATAAAATGGGAGAATGTACCGAAGAAATCATAATTGATCAATCACATCCCTGTTCAGGAGCTGATTATATTGAATGGGGTAGCGGATCTTCTGGCTGGTTATATAAATATCAAATTCAAGGCATTGAATCATCAATTAACGGAATTGAATTTAATTCAGAATATAATCATGAAAATTACTAGATAACTTATGATTTTTCTCTTGTCAGAGGATATGATCATACAAATGAAGTGCCTCTATCATATATCAATCCAACCAAACAAATTCTAAATCTTACATATATAAAAAAAATGATGAATTATAACTTAAGATTGTCTAAAATACATTCTCAAAATAGATTAGGTGAATTTGAAACGTATACTCCTTCTTCATTTTTAGTTGATTTTATGATAAGCTACAACAACAATAATAAAAATCTTACAATTCAACTAAATAATATTCTTAATGAAAAATATTATAACCATCTATCTAAAATAAAATCCATTATGCCTGAATCAGGAAAAAATATTTTAATTAATTATAAAATATTTTTTTAATAAAGATTTTATAAAGATGGAAACAAAAAGATGGAAACATATGATAATGACATGATAAATTTTAGTAGCTCTTATAGAGAGAAATGGCTTGGTAGCTCAGTCGGTAGAGCAGAGGACTGAAAATCCTTGTGTCGGTGGTTCGATTCCGCCCCGAGCCACCATATTAACCCTCCTTAATTGGGGGGTTTTTTGGTTGTAAAACTTTTTCAAATAAATCCAAATAATATGCTTTTCGAGATACAGGCTGATCTTGATTCTGAAATAACAAACTGACGAGTTGCCGTATGACCATATGTATGCCTGATCTAGGTATTGCTAAATTTTTTAAATGAAGATTTGTAAATTATGTGGTTCATAAAATTAAGGGGAAAATAAAATGGATAAACCAATATGCCCTCAAAAAAGTCCATATGTATTAAAAGGTGAAAAGAAAAAATATGCTTGGTGCTCTTGTGGAAAATCTGCACAACAACCTTTCTGTGATGGTAGTCATAAAGGCACAGAATTTTCACCTATAATAGTTGATAATTTAAAAGAAGGTAATATCGCTTGGTGTGGATGTAAGTGTAGTAAAAACTCACCGTATTGCGATGGTGCGCATAGCAAATTATAATTTTTAAATGAAGGCTATTAAAAAAGGACTAATTAAAGAATCTACTGCTTTTTTTATTGGTTCTATTATTTGTCTAATTTTAGTTGTTATTAATTATATGGATAATAATACTGATAAAGCGATGATGTGGTTAATATTTGTATGTGTATGTTTTGTCTGTGGAATTGGAATGAAAAAAGATTCTCAATGAAAAAAATCCTAATTACAACAATTTTACTAACATCATTTTCTTGTTTTTCTTTATTAGAGAGATCTTTAAATAGAATGGAAAATAAGATGGCTGAAGCTGTTAATAATTGTAAACCTAATTGTACTGATTATAAAATTTCAGGAAATGAATGGTGTGATTGTATGTATTCGTGTTTAAACAAAGATAAAATGAACTGGAAAATATCTGAATGTGAATTAGACTCAACAAATCAAAAATAATAATAGCTAAAAAATATTGTTTATCAAAAATATATCCCAAACTTCAATAGTTCTAATTCAAATATAGGCTCATCAGTGGTAAAATATCTTCCTCCATATATACTGGTACCCCAATACCAACCCGCTTTGCCATAAAGACGAAATCCTATTCCAAATGTTAAACCAAAATGATCTTTATTATATTCAGAATCTGAAATCCAACTAGTATTACCAAAATAAGTTTCTTTATATTCTCTTTCTCTTGAAAGATATCTCAGACCACTACTAAAATAAAAACCCTTTCTATGCTTGCCAATAAAACCTCTATACTGAGAATCTATTTGAAATACTTTATCAATTTCTGATGAACTTTCAAAATTTCTGTAATAGATAGGAAAATTTATTTCCCCCTTTAATGAATCTGGGAAAATTGCAATTCCTGCCCTAAGAGCAAATCCCTCTCCTCCTCGAGTTGAAGAGAAAAGTAAACCTATCGGATTAATTTCCAATCCATATTTTTTTCCTATTAAGGGATCAATATATTTAACTTCATTTAAAATCTTTTGTTGATTTTCGAGCATTTTTTGTTGATTTATTAAAAGTTGTTGATTAATCTTAAGAGAATCAATTATCATCATGAGAGAATCTTGCGAAATTTCTTCTTGTGAAAAAATAAATGTACTAATAAAACTAAATAATAAAAATTTCTTCATTTTCTTCCTAAATTCTTAAATGAACCACTAAATTTACATAAAGGCACTAATAAGATTAATCTATTAATTAAATGAAAACCATAATACTATTTCGTCATGGAAAATCAGATATGATAAATCATCTTTTAAATGATCATGATAGACCCCTTACAAATGATGGAATTAATGAAACTGAAAAAATGGGGAAATATTTATTTAAAAAAAATGAAATTCCAGACATTGTCATATCATCAACAGCAAAAAGAGCTAAACATACAACCGAAGTTGCAATGAATTCAGGTAAATGGAAATCTTCAATTGCATTTGATAACATCATATATTCTGGATCAACAGATGATTTATTAATGATGATAAAAAAACAAAATAATAAACATGATTCAATCTGCATAGTAGGACATGAACCAAAATTTTCTAATTTTGTTAATCTTTCCATAAATACTGAACATACATATTTCCCAACAGCAACTATGGCGAAAATTAATTTTGAAGTACTTGAATGGAATTTAATTGAATTTGGTTTTGGAAATTTAGATTGGCTAGTTAGCCCAAAAGAACTAAACTGAAAGGATAATTTAAATAATGTTTAAGCAATATACAGAAATTGATAAGGCGCTATTCATATTAAGAATTGGAATGGGATTAATGTTTTTCCTTCATGGATATCCTAAACTAATGGGAGGAATAGAAAAATGGCAGGGATTAGGTGCATATGGAATGGGATCTATTGGCATTCATTTTTTCCCAGTTTTTTGGGGATTCATGGCAGCATTTTCAGAATGCATAGGAGGTTTAATGATCATTTTAGGTATTCAAACCCGTAATTTTTCATTACTATTACTAATTACAATGCTAGTTGCAGCGGCTAGCCACTTAAAGGGAGGAGATGGAATCATGGGAGCATCCCATGCAATTGAAGCAGCATTTGTTTTTCTATTTTTATTTTTATCAGGATCAGGAAAAATAGCCATTAAAAATGATTAATTAAAATGCCACATCTTCGTTTAGAACATACAATTGAAATTTCATCCAGTGACATTTGTGATTTATTTGAAAAATTAATTGATATCTTAATAGATAATACAACCATAGAATCTTCTAATTGTAAAAGTAGAGCTATTAATATAAAAAATTATCATATGGGCTCAAAACATCATAATGATTTCATTCATTTGGATATAATACTATTAGAAGGTCGAAGTAATGATATAAAAGAAAAAATTGGTGAAAAATCTCTTGTTTTACTCAAAGACTATTTTCAAAAAAATATATATGAAAATATTCCACAAATAAGTTTGGAAATTAGAGAAATGAAGAGAAATAATTATTTTACTACAAATTCAATTTAAAGTGGCTTCATGATGATTGGACGACTTGGCGCAGCATCAAGCTTAAAGTTTGGCATTTGAATATTCATAAAATAAAAACCATCCTCCACATCATTTGGCACATAGGCTAATTCTGTAATTGTTTTTTTTGAATTAGCTTTAACAGAATCATTAGGATTTCCATTATTGCTCCAAAAAATTCTATGATTACCTAAAATACCATCATCTGCCATTCTATCAATACTAGGAATGTCAACAACTAAATGCTCAACTATATTTGATAAAAATTTTAATGCATCATTAGTAAAAAATGGTGGTTGATTTTCAGAAAAAGAATAAA
>CAZQYT010000044.1:0-8864 GCA_964597475.1 uncultured bacterium
TTTTGTAAAAAACTTAGATCAATAAATAAAACAATTCCATTAGTAGTTGTACCAACAACATATAATCATATAACTGAAGATGAGTTTAAAAAAATGGGTGTAAATATAGTTATATATGCAAATCATCTTTTAAGATCCGCATATCCATCAATGGTTAATGTTGCGAAATCAATATTAAAAAATAAGCGTTCATTAGAGGTAGACAAAGATTGTTTGACAATAAAAGAAATATTAGGTTTAATTCCTGGTACTAAATGATATCTCCTAAAAAATTTATTAATGAGCTTAATAAAAATAATATAAATTTTTTTGTTGGTGTACCCGACTCATTATTAAAAGAAATTTGCAAATATATAAGTTATAAATATACTGATAAAAAAAATGTAATTTGTGCTAATGAAGGTTCAGCAATAGCAATAGCAACTGGTTATAATTTATCTACAAATAAAATTCCTGTTGTGTATATGCAAAACTCTGGTTTAGGCAATGCTGTAAATCCTTTAGTCTCCTTAGCAGATAAAGATGTGTATTCTATCCCTATGATTTTATTAATTGGATGGAGAGGTGAGCCTGGAGTTTCTGATGAGCCTCAACATGTCAAACAAGGAAAAATCACATTACAGCTATTAGAGACCTTAGAAATTCCATATAAAATATTATCAGAAAATTTTGATAATGATATATCAGATGCAAAAAAATATATTATCAATAATAATGTCCCTTATGCTTTAATAGTTAAAAAAAATACATTTATGTCATTTAAACATACAATTGTATCTAAAAAACAATATATGTCTCGTGAATATGCTTTAAAAATTATTGTTCAACATTTAAATAATAGAGATATAATAGTTAGCACAACAGGAAAAATTTCAAGAGAAATTTTTGAATTAAGAGAGCAAATGAATATAAATCATAATAAGGATTTTTTAACTGTTGGTTCAATGGGACATGCAAATCAAATTGCACTTGGAATTGCAATGGAAAAACCAAAACGTAATATTTATTGTATTGATGGTGATGGTGCTCTTATAATGCATGCTGGAGGTTTAGGTATTATAGGTGACATCTCTCCTACAAATTTTAAGCACATACTTATAAATAATGGAGCACATGATTCTGTGGGAGGACAAAGAACAATAGGACTAAATATTAATTTGAAAAAGATTGTTGAAGGTTTTAAATATAAAGATTATTTCAAAATTGATAATAAAAATATTTTTAAGGAAACTTTTAATAAGTTCATGAAATCTAAGGGGCCATCTTTTATTGAAATATTAGTAAATAAAGGAGCAAGAAAAAATCTAGGACGACCTACAATATCACCAAAAAACAATAAAGCAAATTTTATAAAATTTGTTAATGATGAAAAATAATAATCAGAATGTTAAAATAGGTTTTGGAGTAATATCAGAACTTGAAAATATATTAGATAATTATAACCCTAATAGTATATTATTAATCCATGGTCAAACTTCTTATGTTAATAGTGGAGCTCAATCAGCTATATTTGAATACATCGAAAAATATAGCGTTAATTATTTTTCTGAATTTTCTGTTAATCCTAAATATGAGGACGTTATAAAAGGAACAAAAATTTTTAATGTGAATAGATGTGATTTAATTATTTCTATTGGTGGGGGAAGTGCAATAGATATGGGTAAATGTATTAATGTTTTTCAAGCAAATGGTGATAATTTTAAAAAAATAGTTTTAAAAGGAGAAATAAAAGAGAAAGGAGTCCCTTTAATTGCAATACCTACGACTACAGGGACTGGTAGTGAGGCCACCCATTTTTCTGTTATTTATCTAAATAAAATTAAATATTCTATAGCTTCTAAACTATTTTTGCCTACTGATGTATTGATTGATCCAGAATTTAGCCTTTCTCAAAGCAAATATCAAATTGCTTGTAGTGGTATGGATGCTTTTTGTCAATCTATAGAATCGTATTGGGCAGTTAATTCGACAAATTTATCAAAAAAGTTTTCTATGAAATCATTGATTCTATGCAAAAAAAATATTTATAATGTTGTATCAAATAAATCTAGAGATTATATATATAATATGGCTTTAGCTGCATTTTATTCTGGAAAAGCAATAAATATTTCTAAAACGACTGCTTCACATGCATTATCATATCCAATATCACATTTATTAAAGATTCCACACGGTCATAGTGTTGCTTTAACAATAGCACAGGTTTTTAATTTCAATTATAATATATCAAGTGAATCACTAAATGATAAAAGAGGAAAAAGATATGTTAAAAATACTTTATTTGATTTATTAAATATTTTAGACTTCAAAGATATTGATAGTGCAATTCTATATTTTAATAAGCTTTTATTAGATTTAGGATTATATAATAATAAAAATAAAAAAAAAATTATTTCTAATTTTGATTTAATTATGTTAGAAATGAATTTAGATAGATTAAATAATAACCCTAGATCACTTAAGAAAAGAGATCTTTTAGAAATTTTAAATAATATATAAATATGAAAAAATACAATGTTTTTTGGATTTTAATTGATTCTGCCAGAAATTTTCAAACTAACGAGGATGATAGAGGTCTTCCAGCTAGTGTTGAAAATTTTTCAAAAGAAGCACTTTTTTTTAGAAATACTGTAACAAGTGCTACAAGTACAATCCAGTCCATTAGTAGTATGATGACAAGTACGCCTAGTTATTTGCTATCAAGGTCGTATAATAATTTTCAAGGTTTAGCAAGTGAGTTTGATTATTTCCCATTAATTTTAAAAAAATATTTTTATAATGTATACGGAGCTGTTTATTTCAAACATGGTAGAGAAATAATGTCAGAAATGTTTGGAGAAAAAACAATTGATAAAAGTCTTTTTCCTGAAGGATTAACTCATAGAAAAGAAGTCTGGAATAATTTAGATATATATAATCTATTTTTAAATATACTCAATAAAAATGAATGGGAAAACCCAACAATGTGTTATTTGCATTATAATGTAAGAGTTGATGATAATATTTCCAATATTATTGAAAAAACAATTAATAGTCTAAAAGAAAAAGAATTATATGAAGATAGTATTATAATAATTAACTCTGATCATGGATATCCATTTCCTAGTAGGAATTGGAATCCCAAAATTGCAAAAAAAAATGGGTGGGGACACGATCAGTTAATGTATAATGATTGTATTTTAACCCCTTTTATTATTAGATATCCTAATTGTAAACCTAAAGTTGTAAATGATTTTGTTGCCACTATAGATATCGTTCCAACAATATTAAAAATACTTGGTATCAAAAATACATACAAATTTCATGGAAATGATTTATTAACTGGAAATAATATTAAGAGAATATTTAGAACTGATAATAGATATATTGGACAATTACCTAGCTACACATCATATATTTATGGCCAAAATAAGTGTATCATTTATAGAAATAAAAAAAGCAATATCAAATCAGAGTATTATAATTTATCTATTGATAAAGAAGAGTTAAATCCAATTGAATATAATAAATCATTTAAAGAATTAAATTTGATGATTGATGAAAATAATAAAAAGCATAACCTGTTCCATTATTCTTTACTATTAAAAAGTTGGTTTGATCTGAAAAATGAAAATAAAAAATTAAATATTTGTATTTTTATAAATAGTACTCAAGAATTTATTCAAATTATAAAAAATATTTTCAAAGAATTATATCCACTATCAAAAATTGATTACATTATAGATGATCGTGGTAATTTTAGTAAAATAAACTATGATATAAAATATATTATAATTGAATCTGAAATTCCATGGGATATAAATTTATTGCTTAAAAAAGCAAAAAAAATTAAAGGTAAAAAAACAATTTATCTAGATAATAATGGAAAAATTTATTATAACTTCATTAAATTTAAATTATATAAAAATTTCTTCAATAGTCGTCGTAAATGGATTTATAATGACAAGCTATATATTATTGATTTAATTAGTAGGTTAATTTTTAAAAAATTATTAAAACCTATTAAATAAAAGTAATCAATGAAAAATATTTTTTTTAAATCTATTTTTTACAAAAATCTATCAGTTTTAGTATTTGGAACGTTTTCCGCTCAATTACTAGCAATTTTATTTTCCCCAGTTTTATCAAGAGTTTATTCCCCATATCAATTTGGAATATTAGGCTCGATTCTTGCAATATCAGGATTTATTTCTTCTTTTAGTTCTCTCAAATATGAAATGTCATTAATCTTAGAAAATGATAATTATAAAATGAAGCTTTTACAAGACTTGTCAATATATATATTAATCTTTATAATAGGTTTATTTATAATTATTTTAAAATTAAACAATAATATTTCTAGTTATTTTTTAGAAAATAATATTATTGAGTTAAATATTTATTTATTGTTTTGTGTATTAATTATTTTTTTTAATGGATTGATAAATATTTATAATGCAAGATTAAATCGGGAAGAATTATTTAATGAAATATCTCTTTTTGTAATTGTAAGAAGATTTAGTTTAGTAGTATCTCAATTGTTTCTAGGATTTTGTGGTTTCACAACAGTTGGTTTAATTATTGGAAACATATTTAGTTCATTTATTTCTATTTGCATATTATTTGTTAGAAAACAATATATTTTTATTTTTAATACACTGGATTTTAATAGTTTAAAATTAGTTGCATTAAGATATAAAAAGTTTCCAATATATTCTGCTCCACAATCTATATTAAATTCTTTTTTTGTTCAATTACCGATAATCTTTCTTGGCTTAAATTATAATATTGAAGTACTTGGCGCTTATTTCTTTGCAGTAAAAATAATTCAATTACCTTCAAATATGATTGGTCAATCTGTAAGGAAAGTTTTTTACCGTGAGGCTTCTAAAATTAAAAATAAAATTAATAAATTAAAATTTCTGTATTTTAAATTAACGTTTATTCTATTCTTGTTAATTATTATTCCAATATTTGTAATATTTTTGTTTGGAGAATCATTATTTATTATTATTTTTGGTAATAACTGGAGCTTAGCAGGGGAATTTTCTGAATGGCTTATTTTATGGTTTGGTGCTGTATTTGTTATGTCTCCAACTAGAGCATTATTTTTTATATTTGAAAAGCAAAAAGAATTATTAATTTTTGATTTATCAGTTGGCTTTTTTAGAACAATTAGTATGGTCTTAGTATCTCTTTTTTATGATTATATAACCATAATAGCAATCTATTCAGTAATTTCAACTACAATGTATACTATCGTAATATTATATTGGATTAATAAGATTAATAAACTTGCAGCTAAGGTAAAATGATTAAAACTTTATATCCTTATTCAAAATTTATATTACTTATTTTTTATTTTATATTATTAATAGCATATTTTTTTTCAAAAAATATTCCCATGAATGAATTCTTTTTTACAATATTATTATTAATGATAGTAATTGCATTGTTCATTTTTGTTGTTAATTTGCGATTGATTTACGGTAAGGCATTTAGTTTTTTATCAATATCATTTATTTTTATATTAAGCTATTCAATAGTGCATTTTCAATTTCCATCCTTATATTCTTTAGGTTATACTGTTAAAAGTCAAATGTTTAATTTTATATGGGCAAGTGAAAAATCTGCTGCAAAAGCTTTTTTGATCTCAATTATTGGATTATATTCGTTTACATTAGGTTTTTTATTAACAAATCAAAGAGATAAAAATGATAATTCAGAAATAAAAATTAAAGATTATAATCATGCTTTTAATATTTTGATTATATTATCATATATATTTTATATTTTATTTTTTTTAACATCTGGGTCTTATTCTTCCGGTCAATATTTTGCTAATGACCAGTTAATAATTTCTAATTATTTTTTTAGTTTATTTTCTATTTTATTATCATCTTGTATAGTAATTAAAACATACCAATTTGTATTTAAAAATTATCAAATTTCTTTAGTGCAATATTTAAAAAATTTCGGGTATCCATTATTATTTCTTTCTCTATGGCATATATTGTTTTCACTATATATAGGTGATAGAGGGAATGTAATTATCTTTGCATCATTGCTTTTTGGTTTTTATTATATTAGAATAAATAAAATGAATTTCATTAAATTTTTCATTTTTTTATTTATATTGAGTTCTTTAATGACAGTTGTAGGATTAGCGAGGTTTAGAGGTGATACGGACCTCACATATTTTCAAAGAGTGAAAAATTCTACATATAAGTTCAATAATAGATTTGATCAAGATGAACATCCTCTTACTGAAACAATTGAATTAGCACTATCTGTTAGATGCCTTAATCATGCTGTTGAAAATGTTCCAAGTAAATATAATTATTCATATGGATACTTTCAGTTCTTTCATTTATCTTCAGCTGTTCCTGGTTTGAATAGTATAATATTAAATTTCATAAAGAATAATGATTGGAAATATAATGGTCCATCTAACTTTATAACATTTTTAATTCAAGGTAATTCTCCTAAATATGGAGATGGTTCATCATCAACTTCAGATTTATACCTTGATTTTGGAATCTTTGGAGTGATAGGAGGTCTTTTTTTGTTTGGAATGTTTTTAAGGAAGAATGAAAATTTTCTTATTAGTAAACCTCCTCCCTCATTATTTATTTGGATTGTAATTTCAGTTTATTTTTCAAATGCTTTATATTTAGGGAGGTCATCTTTGCTTTTCCCATTCCAAAAAATTATTATGATTTATTTTTTTATTATAATTTTCAATAAAATCAGATTATACAGTAGTAATAATTAAAACTATGGAAAATAAAATTTTATTTGTTGTTAGAAGCTTAAATGTAGGTGGGATCGAACAATATATTTTAAGATTTTTACACCTGTATCATAAAAAAATAAATGTTGAAATTTTTTGTAAAAGTTCTAAAAAAGGATATTTTTCTAAATCATTTAGTGAAATTGATATTAAAATTATAACGCAATATTTTGGTGATACCTCTGTAATAAGTTGGTTTAATTTCTATAGCTTCATAAAAAAAAATAAATATACTACAATAGTAGATTTTACAGGAGATTTTTCAGGTATTGTATTACTTATTTCTAAGTTTGCTAAAATAAAAAAAAGAATTGCATTTTATAGAGGGTCAAGATATCAATTTAAGCCTAACTTTTTAAAATTAATATATGTAAAGTGTGTAAATAAATTAGTGAAATTTTCATCTACAAAAATTTTTTCTAATTCAATTGAAGCACTTGATTTTTTCCATCCATATTGGAGTGGTAATAAAAAATATAAAGTTATTCATAATGATATATTTTTTTTAAAGCACAATGATTCAAATAGAGTAGAAAAGTTTTTTTCACAAATACCTAATGATTCATATAAAATTGGGCATGTAGGTAGATTTGCTAAAATGAAAAATCACAATTTGATTATAAATATTGCCAGAAAATTATGTGCAAAAAATCCAAAAATTGTTTTTATTTTATGTGGAAAGGGTGTTAAAGATGGGGTAATTAAAAATATAAATAAATTCAGTTTAAATGATAGATTTTTTTTTATGGAAAGATGTTTAGATATTGATAAGTTTTATTCATTAATTGATTTATTTCTCTTCCCTTCAAAAAATGAAGGTCAACCTAATGTTTTATTGGAAGCAATGATATCAAAACTTCCAATCATTGCAAGTGATATAGCATCTAATAGAGAAAGCTTACCAGATGGTTATCATAAATTTTTAGTTAAAGGAGATGATATAGATAAATATATTCACTTAATAAACAAAATTAAATGTAAATCAAATTATTTTGACACTAATTTTCTATCATCATGGTCTAAGAAAAAATATGGATCTAAAAAAAATTTCAATATTTTTTTTAGTGAATTAAAATGAACAATAACATTAGAACTTTAACAATTATATCAGGAGTGTTTATTAACAGTAATAAAAGAACAACTGTCAATAGCAAGTTTGATTTGATTATTAAGGAATATAGTAGGCATTGGGATAAAATTAATTTATTAGGTCCTATAAATGATTCTGATGAAATAATAGGTGTTAGATCCAAAATTTCTAAAAATATTTTCATTACAGCTATTCCTAATTACCAAAGAAAAATTTCTAACAGATTGAAATTGTTCTTCAATAAAAAAGATATTTTTAATAAATACATTGTTAATAGTGGTATATTATCAGAAACAGATCTTTTCCAAGTAAGGTTCCCAGATATATTTACTTTAATTCTATCATACAAACTTAATAAAAAAGTAAATATTTGTTTTTATATTGCTGGTGATACAATTAAATCAGTTTATTACAATAATATATATTTTTTACCTATTGCAATTATTATGAAATATTACGAAAATAAAATTATAAAAGATAAGATTGTAGTGGTTACAGGAAAAGGATTATTAGAAAATTATTCAAAGTTAGCTAAAGTACATACATATTATTCAACTACTCATCTAATTTGTAAAAAAAGAAATCCAAAAAAGCATCTTAATAAAATATTATTTGTAGGTGTCTTACATAAATTAAAAAGAGTGAAGGATTTAATATTAGCTATTAAAATAATTAAAAATTATTATCCAAGTATTGAATGTAATATTGTTGGAAATGGCTCTGAGTATAATGAAATTAAAAGAATTATTCATAGAAATAAATTATCTAAAAATGTAAATTTATGTGGTTATATTAGTTCTGAAAAGAAATTAAACAATATATATGATCAATCAGACTTTCTTGTTCTGCCTTCATTAACTGAAGGGACGGCAAGGGTTTTACCTGAAGCAATGTCAAGAGGAGTAATCCCTTTAGCAGTAAAAAATGTAGGTAGTAATAATTATATTATTAATCATGGAGAAAATGGAATGTTATTATATAGAAAGAATCCAAGTGATATTG
>CAZQYT010000045.1:0-8808 GCA_964597475.1 uncultured bacterium
TAGATTGTGGACAATGCGTCAATATGCTGGTTTTGCATCTGCTGAAAAAAGTA
This sequence comes from uncultured bacterium, assembly GCA_964597475.1. Lineage (GTDB taxonomy): Bacteria > Fidelibacterota > Marinisomatia > SCGC-AAA003-L08 > D37C17 > JAYZCM01. The sequence continues at coordinate 54 of CAZQYT010000045.1, forward strand.
ACGAAAGATATAAATATTTAATTAGTCAAGGAGCCATGGGACTTTCCATTGCCTTTGATTTACCAACGCAAACGGGTTATGATTCTGATCACGAATTAGCTGACGGAGAAGTAGGCAAAGTAGGTGTACCCATTTGTTCTCAAGAAGATATGGATATTCTCATGCATGAAATTCCATTTGATAAAATTTCAATATCCATGACCATAAATTCTACAGCCATGATCTTACTTGCTTTTCTTATTGTATCAGCTGAAAAACAAGGAATATCTAAAAATAATATTAGTGGGACCATACAAAATGACATTCTAAAAGAATATATTGCCAGAGGTACATATATCTATCCACCAAAACAAAGTATGAAATTAATTACTGATATTTTTGAATTTTGCTCAAATGAAATGCCTAAATGGAATACCATTTCCATATCAGGTTATCATATACGTGAAGCAGGATCAAGCGCAATGGAAGAACTTGCCTTTACACTTGCAAATGGCATTGCATATGTTCAAGCTGCCATTGATAGAGGATTAGATGTTAATAATTTTGGCAAACGATTAAGCTTCTTTTTTAATTGCCATAATAATTTTTTTGAAGAAATTGCCAAATTTAGAGCTGCTCGAAGAATGTGGGCAAATATCATGAAAGAACGTTTTGGAGCAACAAATGAAAAAGCCATGATGTGTCGGTTTCATACTCAAACTGCTGGCTCAACACTTCAAGCACAACAAATTAATAATAATGTAGTACGTACCACTTTGCAAGCTACAGCAGCAGTGCTAGGTGGCACTCAATCTTTACATACAAATGCCAAGGATGAAGCATTAGCTCTACCTACGGAAGAATCTGCAAAATTAGCTTTACGAACACAACAAATCATAGCCAATGAATCAGGAATCCCAAATGTAGCCGATCCCTTGGCTGGTAGTAATTATGTAGAAGCATTAACAGATGAACTAGAAAAAGGAGCTAATAACTTAATATCAAAAATTGATGAATTGGGTGGAGCTGTTTCTGCCATTGAAAAAGAGTTTCAACAAAATGAAATTGCTTCTAGTGCTTTTGATTATCAAAAGGCAATAGATGAAAAAGAAGCCATTATAGTAGGAGTAAATAAATTTCAATCAATAAATGAAAATAAAAATCCAACTCAAAAAATTGACATGGCATCTATAAACAATCAATTAAGCAGATTAGAAAAAATGAAAAAGAATCGCAACATTAATGAAACAAACAAATCACTAAATACATTAATGGAAAGAGCGAAAAATAATGAAAACCTACTCCCCCATGTCATTAATGCAGTCAAATCAAATGCTACTTTAGGGGAAATTTCTGATGCCCTTAAAAATATTTTCGGGCAATATTAGACTTTCTCCTCATATGTTAAATAGTGCTAATTTTCCACAATGAATATCATACATTAAAATTATCAATAGGAAATATATGTTCTGTTTAAAAAATTTATTTTTCATTTTATTATTAACTTCTTTATCATTTTCTCAATATGGACAAGGTAGGCCCGGGAAAGGAAAGTCTGGTGGCTGTGAAATTTCTGGATCCATAGTTGATTCTAAAACAAATCAACCCATAGAATATGCTTCCATCTCCCTATTAACAGCAGATGAAAGTGTACAAACAGGGGGCATTACTAATTCCAATGGTGAATTTAAAATTGATGGAATAAGGCCTGGTAGCTACTCTGTAATAATTGAATTCATGGGATATTCAGCCATCACAATTCCTGATGTAAAACTATCTTACAAAGGCCAAATGAAAAAAAACTTCGGTAAAATCATGCTTGTACCTTCTGTCATACAGTTAGAAGCAGTAAAAGTAATTGATGACAAACCAGTTTATGAGTTCGAAACAGATAAATTAGTTTACAATGCTTCTGATGACATTGTTGCTGGAAGTGGTACTGCTGAAGATGTATTAAATAAAGTTCCCATGGTAACAGTCGATCAAGATGGCGAAGTCTCTTTACGGGGAAATCCAAATGTTAAAATATTATTAAATGGACGTCCAAACAGACAAGGAGGAGATGTAGATAACATTCCTGCATCTTTAATCGAAAAAGTTGAAGTCATAACTTCACCATCAGCGAAATATGATCCCGAAGGCATGGCAGGCATAATTAACATTGTACTTAAAAAAGGTGAATATGAAGGATTAAATGGGTCCATAAAGCTAAATGGAAAGCATAATGCATTTAATAGTTTTCAAGACATGAATGGTTTTACAATATATTCTAACTACCAACAAGAAAAATATAACTTATATTCTTCTTTTTCCATTAATAATAGAATGCGTACACAAGAAGGATTTCGCAGAACATATAATATGATTAATGAAGAAAAAAAATATTTTGATGATAGTTATGATTATGATTTTGATAGTGAATCAGATGCAATCGGGAATTCAATTACCATTGGAGCAGATTATTCAATAAATGAAAAAATTGAAATAAATGTTGAAGGCATGTATAAAAATCATTATAAAGAAAAAATAAATAATCAATTATATTTCCAAGAAGGCAATGCAGATCCGTTCCTTTCTCCAGTACTTGACTTGAGTAGAGAAGGTGAGGATGACAATAATTATCATGGAGAATTTTTTATGGAGATAAAAAAATCTTTTGAAAATCCAGATAAAAAATTATCCTTTTCCATATCAAACAACTTTGGAATTGATTCTGAATATGAAACCATAATTACTGATACAACATTTATTGATGAAGATGAAAATTCCATCGAAATTGATTTGAATTATCAATCACCAATTAACGATAAAAGTGATTTTGAAATTGGATATGATGGTCGTTTTACTAATTCTAAGGAAAACATGAAATATCAATTTTCATTCATTGATAATAATGAAGATGCAAATAATATAGATGACTCTTGGGAATATAATGGACTTAATAAATTTAATTATGATAGATACATTCATGGATTCTTTGCAGAATATCAATTAAAATTAAATGAAAAAATTTCCATAAAACCTAGCCTTAGAATTGAGTATGTAAATAAAAATATTGATTTTTCTAAAAATCCAGATTCAGAAAATTCTGATGATCCTCAATCTACTTATGCATTATTATTAGAAAATCCTGATCAAGATGAAACTGCATACCCATTAGATGTCAATGAAACTAATTATTTTCCTAATTTTAATTTAATATATAACATAACGGATAAAAAAAATCTACAATTTAGCATTAGCAAAAGGATAGAGCGGCCAGAAGGATCTCATCATTGGGGACAACTAAGACCATTCCCTAGAAATGTATATAATGACAGCTTTTTATTTAAAGGCAATCCTAAATTGAAACCTGAATTTTCTACGCAATATGAAATATCTTACAAAAGCCCCTTCCCCATGGGTTTTTATACAGCCAATGTATATTATAGAAACATAACTGACCCAATTGAATGGTATGATTATGACGGCAATTTAAATGAATTACAAGGAAATATAATTACATTTAAAAATGCTGAATCTGCAAATGATTTTGGAGTTGAATTTTTTATGCTCGTCATGGGACAAGTATTAGGAGGAGGATATAACATAAATGAGCTTAATGATGGATCAAATGACTATCAATTAAATGGTAAAGATGAACGACTTAACATGTATATGCGCATTAATCTTCCTGAACAATATATTAAAATATTTAGCTTTGAATTTGGTTTTTATTACATGAAGCTAAAGGTTCCAGGTGGAACATTGTTTGGTAGCAATGGAACTTTATGGGCAAATACTGGCATATCAAAATCACTTTTTGATGATAGAGCAAGCATTTCATTTAGCATAAATAACATTTTTGATAAAGGTGGATTCCAAATGGATAGATCCATGCCATCATTTAATTGTACTGAGAACGGCACAGAAATAGAAAATTGTGGTTTAGAAAAAACTCAAATTTTAGCAACAAGAGGTGGTAGGACTTTTTCACTAAGTTTTAAATATCATTTTGGGAAGATGCAAGAAGAAAAACGTAGAAGCAGAGGTGGATTTGGTGATGGTGGCTCAATGGACATGGGGTATTAAACTAGATGCAATCATGTAAAAAGAAGTTTATCTTAATCTTTTTACTCTTTACATATCTTTTTTCAGAAGATCATCCAAAAATAGGCTTAGTGCTTTCAGGGGGTGGTTCAAAGGGTTTTTCTCACATTGCCACATTAAAAGCATTGGATTCATTAAATATTCCAATAGATTATATTTCAGGTACCAGCTTTGGCGCAATTATTGGTGCAATGTATGCATTAGGTTATAGTGGAAAACAAATAGAAAAAATGGCCCTTGCAACTGATTGGTATGAAGTGCAAAAAGATGAGCCAAAAAGAAAACATTTACCACATTTTAGAAAAAAAGACACCGGAAAATATCAACTTGAATTCGGCTTGGATGGTTTTAAGCCTGAAACACCCACAGGGCTCATATATGGACAAAAAATAATTTTAGAACTAAGTAAATGGACTAGAGAATTTGAACAAATTTATGACTTTGATCTTCTTCCAATACCTTTTAGATGCAATGCTTTTGACATCATTTCAGGTAAAGAGGTTGTTTTAAAAGAAGGTTCTCTATCACATGCTCTTCGCGCGTCACTATCCATTCCCACCATCTTTGCGCCAGTCGAATGGGGTGATGCACTTTTAGTTGATGGAGGTGTAGCTAACAACTTGCCTGTTGATATTGTTAAGGAAATGGGAGCTGACATTGTAATTGCAGTCGATGTATCCGCAACAATACGTTCTAAAGCTAACTTAAATAACATGTATGATATTGTTGATCAAGCCATTAGCGTACATGGCTATGAAAAAAAATTTAAGAGCATTCAAAATGCAGATTACTACATTAGGCCAAATATAAAAGAAGTGAGTTTTACTGATTATAGAATTACTACCATAAAAAAATTATTCAATCATGGTGAAAATTCTGTAAAAGAAAATTGGGACAAATTTTTGGCATTAAAAAAAATAACGGGAGAACGAGGTAGAAAAACATTAAACATAAAGGCTTTAAAAAAACCCATTATCAATAATATACAAATAAAAGGTCAAAAATCACTTTCAAGGCAATTCATAAAATCTTACATTGGACTAAAAAAAGGGATGAAACTGAATCCTGTAATTTTAGATGCTAGCATATCTGAACTATATAGTTTAGGTTACTTTAAAATCTTATATTATGAAATACATAAAATAAATGAGCATGAAGTTGATATCATAATCCATGTTGAAGAAACACAACTTAGAAAATTTTATTTAGGGTTACGATGGGATAATCTTTATCATCTAGTTGGAACTGCAAACGTACAAATCACTAGTGATTTTCTTCCTGGAATTAGAATTGAAGATCAAATACAATTTGCTGGAATTAAAAAAAATGAGCTTATAATTTCTTACCCAAGCCGTAGATTAAATTTTCCCATTTACCCTTTTTTTAACATTACAAATTCAAAGTATCCTTTTAAACTTTATACAGCTGAACATGATCATGGAGTTCCTTATGACTTATCTTTAAATGAAATAAAATCAGGATTGGGTGTTTTATTAAAAAATTATTGGAATGGGGAAGTTGAATATTATTTACAAAAAAATACGTTCAAATCTGACCTAGACAATTCATTTAGAGATGATAACGTGGCAATTTCTGGAATTCGCATTAAAGCCCAATTAGATATTTTAGATGACGTTTTACTTCCTAGAGATGGAATTTACCTAAAAATAACACATGAAAGTAGTAAAACTTTACTTGGTTCAGATTTGAATTATCAATTTTATCAATCAAAAGGCTCTGTATTTAAAACTTTTAATAGAAATACATATGGTTTATCTGGTTATTATCATAATGGAAGCAATGAAACACCACGCTATTTCACAACTCTTTTTGAAGGTAATAAAGCTTTTGTTGGACTGGATGAATTTCAAATCCATGGATCTTCAATTGCATTTGCACGATTAGATTATAGATATAGGCACAAAAAAGATATTTTTGCTCATTTAATGATTAATTGGTTTTTAAATGCAGAAGATGAAAATTTAAATCACGTTGCTCAAAACATTTGGGGATTTGGAACTGGGATTACTCTTCTCTCTCCTATTGGTCCAATGGAATTCATATGGAGCTGGGGGCCAAAAAATCTTTATTTAGACAAAAGTCTAGAAGCACGATTTCATTTTTCGGCTGGCTTTAAATTTTAATTTTTGCGGAGAGGGGGAGATTCGAACTCCCGATGGAATTTCTCCCATACACGCGTTCCAGGCGTGCACCTTAAGCCGCTCGGACACCTCTCCATAAAATAATTAATCTTCAAATCATTTGATTACATAAAACTAAAATTACTCTGTTCACACAATTCAAATGACTTTTATAAACAGTAAAAACCAACCCATGATAAATAATAATCCACCAATGGGAGTGATCATGCCTAACCATTTCATCCCACTAATGGCAAGAACATATAAACTTCCTGAAAAAATAATTATACCTAATAAAAAAAATAAACCTGATAACTGTAATTCTAAATCTGGCACTGATTTTTGAATGATACCTACAATTAAAATTGCAATTGAATGAAACATGTGATAAAGAACGGCCTTATCATAAATGGATTGCCCATAATCATCCAATAAATCTTTTAATCCATGCGCACCAAATGCACCTAAAATCACAACAAACACTCCTAAAATTGCTCCAATGGAAATGAAATTCAATATTATCTCCCAATTAAATTCATGAAATTTACATCATGTTAATTTAAATGTTAACATGGGAAAAAATATCTAGTAACATTATGCCTTAAAAGGTAAAATTTAATACATAATGATTCCTCATGAAACTCTAGAAATATTTAGTAACGCATGGTGGCAAACCAATCTAATTACCATTTTAATAATTAGTTTTTTTCTCACTCTAGGAAAATTAATAAATAAAAAAAATAAAGAATTCCTCGCTAAAGCAATTGGCTCCATACTCATCTTAAGAGCAATTGGAATTCATTTTTACTTAAATCATCTAAATTTATGGACAATTGAATCTAGTCTACCACTTCATTTATGTGGTTTGTCTGCAATTTTATCAGGGATAGTCCTTTTTTGGAGAAAACAATGGGCTTATGAATGCCTATATTATTGGGGACTACCTGGTGCTTTCCACTCTTTTTTATCTCCTGAATTTACAAATGGCACAGAAGGTTTACTCTTCATTGAATATTATGTATCACATGGAGGGATTTTTCTATCAGCTCTATATTTGACCTTATTACTTGACATGAAGCCTAGAAAAAATTCTTGGTGGAAAATATTTTTATGGACTCAACTATTAATCCCCATCATTGGAACAATTAACTGGTTTTTAAATGCAAATTACATGTATATGTGTACAAAACCCATTGCTGAAAACCCATTGTTGTTTGGTGAATGGCCATGGTATTTCATCGGCATGGAAATAGCGGCATTATTACACTTTTTCATGATATATGTCCCCTTTATTTCAAAATACAAAAACAAAATCTAACTAAATGGACATTTTTAGCCCACTTCATCTAAAAATATTGACAAGCGTAGTATTACTTTGGTTTTTCATACCTTGTTTGGGGATGAAAATGAAAGAAAAAAACGCTAGGAAAATAGCTTGCTCATTAGCATTTCTAACCATATTTTTAGAATTATATTTATATGTTTATCGAGAAATGATAGGCATTTTTGATCCCCATAGTAATATTCCCATTCACCTTTGTAGCTTTGCTGAGTTTGCAGGAGCATTTGCGCTATGGAAAAAAAATCAACGCGCTTTTGAACTGGCATTTTTTTGGAGTTTTGCCGCATGCATTCAAGCACTCATTACTCCTGATGTTTCTAGCTATGCCCTGTTTGATACTGAGTTCAACATATTTTTCATTTCACATGGCCTCATCATATTAAATGTCATTTGGTTACTAAAAATAGATAAGATGAAAATACGTTCCAACTCATTAAAAGAAACATTTTTCATCACTAATTTACTGTTATTGCCTGTTGGATTAATTGATTGGCTGACAAGTTCAAATTACATGTATTTAAGAGAAAAACCTCCTGTAAATAACCCTTTTTTAATTGGAGACTGGCCTTATTACATACTAGGCTTTGAATTCTTAGCTTTTACATTTTTTTCCATTTTATATTTAATCATGAAATCATTTGATAAAATTAAAATGAACTGACAAATAGTTTAAGTGAATTTTACATTAGATAATATCCGCATGATATTCTTATTATTCAATGTTAAACTCAATAAAAATAAAGACTGAAATGAAATTATTCATAAAACCACATAATGATATTGCATTTGAATTTTATAAAAATCACGGACATTTTCATGATGGAGATGCTGGCTTAGATTTATATGTTCTTGAGGACATTAATTTTAATCCAGGTGAAACAAAAGCCATCAAGCTAGGAATCTCTTGTGAGCCTGAAGATGGGAAAGCATATTACCTATTCCCTCGCTCTAGCATTTCAAAAACACCTCTTAGAATGGCAAACTCTATCGGGTTAATTGATGGTGGATATAGAGGAGAAATAATGGCCATGTGTGATAACATTAAAACAGAATGCCATACTATAAAAAAAGGACAACGTTTATTTCAGCTTGTAGCAACAGATAGCTCTCCAATTACATATGAACTTGTGGAATCACTTGAAATGACCACCCGCGGAACAGGTGGCTTTGGCAGTACTGGCGCTTAAAATCTAACTTTCCCGCC
>CAZQYT010000046.1:0-8655 GCA_964597475.1 uncultured bacterium
AGTAAGTAGATCTTCTGCACTAGCATCAAAAGCTACAGGATTCCCAATTGCAAAAATTGCTGCAAAATTAGCAATAGGATATACATTAGATGAATTGCCAAATGACATAACAGGAAAAACTTTAGCAGCATTTGAACCAAGCATTGACTATGTCGTAACAAAAATACCACGATTTGATTTTGACAAATTTCCTTCTTCCAAAGGAATATTAGGTGTTCAAATGCAATCTGTTGGAGAGGTGATGGCCATTGGCAGAACCTTTAGAGAAAGTTTACAAAAAGCTTTTAGATCTTTGGAAGTTGGCCTGCATGGTTTAGAAACCAAAAAAACTGAACACCAAAATTTAAATATGGAAAAAATAAGATTTGCATCTGCTTTTCGTTTATTAAAAGTAAAACAAGCATTAGAAAATAAGCATGATATATTTGAAATTTATGATCAAACTAAAATTGATCCTTGGTTTTTATATCAAATAAAACATATTGTTGATTTGAAAAATAATATGAGTTTAAAAAAATTATTTGAATTAAAACAAAATGGATTTTCAGATATTCAAATAGGGCAAAAATTAAATAAAACTGAATATGAAATTAAAAAAATAAAAATAGAAAAAAAAATAATACCCACCTATAAAGTGGTTGATACATGCGCTGCAGAATTTAAAGCAAAAACACCATATTGTTATTCTACATATGAAACTGAAAATGAAATTTTGCCATTAAATGGAAATAAAATTATGATTCTTGGAGGAGGACCAAACAGAATCGGTCAAGGCATTGAATTTGATTATTGTTGTGTACAAGCTGTATTTGGATTAAAAGAAATAGGATATAAAACCTTAATGGTTAATTGTAATCCAGAAACTGTATCAACAGACTTTGATATTTCAGATAGATTATATTTTGAACCATTAACATTTGAAGATGTAATGAATATAATTGAACTAGAAAATCCAGATGGAGTACTTGTTCAATTTGGTGGACAAACGCCATTAAACATAGCAAATAAATTAGAAGAGGCTGGTGTAAATATAATTGGCACAAAACCAAGCGCAATTGATTTGGCCGAAAATAGAAAAAAATTTGGCAATGTACTTAAAAAATTAAATATTCCTGCACCTGATTGGGGAACAGCCACATCTGTAAAATCAGCAACAACTGTAGCAAAAAAAGTGGGTTATCCTTTATTAGTACGCCCATCATATGTTTTAGGGGGGCGAGGAATGGACATTGTATATGATGATGATGATTTAATAAGATATGTTTCTAACGCAACTATTATTTCTGGTGAGCATCCAATTCTGATTGATAAATTTCTAGAAGACGCATATGAATTTGATGTTGATGCTCTTTGTGATGGAAATGATGTTTTTATTGGAGGAATAATGCAACATATAGAAGAGGCTGGAATACATTCAGGTGATTCAGCTTGCGTCATCCCAGCATACCAACTAACCTCTCATTCACGTCAATTAATAGAAAAATATACAAAAAAACTGGCCTTAGAATTAAATACTATCGGATTAATTAATTTACAATTTGCAATGAAAAATAATATAATTTATGTCATTGAAGTAAATCCTCGTGCAAGTAGAACAATACCATTTATTAGTAAAGTAATTAATATTCCTCTTGCTAAAATAGCAGCGCAATTAGCTGCTGGAAAAAAAATAAAAAATATGAATTTAAATATTATTAAGCAAAAAGGATTAATTGCAGTTAAAAAACCAGTTTTTCCATTTAATAAATTCCCTCAACAAAATATTTTTCTTTCACCTGAAATGAAATCAACAGGGGAGGTAATAGGTTTTGATACATATTTAGGAGGTGCATATGCAAAAGCTGAAGCTGGATCAGGGAATTCATTACCAGTTTCTGGAACGGTATTTATTTCCGTTAATAATTCTGATAAAATTAAATCCATAAATATCGCTAGAGATTTTAGGGAATTAGGCTTTAACATAATTGCTACATCAGGTACGGCAAAATTGTTTTCAGAAAATGGTATTGCAGTTAACTCTATTTTTAAAGTTGGAGAAGGACGCCCAAATATTGTCGATGCAATTAAAAATAATGAAGTTCAATTAGTCATTAATACACCGCTTGGTGCTAAATCTAGATTTGATGAATATGAAATTGGACGTTCTGCCATTAGAAATAAAGTTTCTACTATCACAACAATTTCAGGCGCACAAGCTGCAATAAGAGGCATAAGGAATTTAAAGATAGGATCTTTACAATATCATAGCTTACAAGAAATTTTTTCATAATATTGCCCGTATCAATTTTTTATCATTCTGATTTTTTAAAGCATAATACAGGTAAAGACCATCCTGAAAATAAAAAAAGATTATTGGCATGCATTTCAGCATTAAAAAAATCCTCTATTAGTACTTCCCTAATCTGGAAAATTCCAAAGACTGCAACAGAAAAACAAATTCAATGGATTCATTCAATTAATCATATAAACAAAATTAAAAAAATTTGTGAATCAGGCGGAGGCTATTTAGACCCAGACACTCCTATATCTAATTTAAGTTATGAGATAGGACTATTATCTGCAGGAGCTTGGCTAAATGGTATAGATGAAATAGTTAATAAAAATAATTATGCATTTATTTTATCTCGTCCACCTGGGCACCATGCTGAATCAAATAAAGCAATGGGCTTTTGCTTGTTTTCAAATGCAGCATTAGCAGCCACATATGCATTAAAAAAAAATAAAATAAATAAAGTAGCTATTTTTGACTGGGATGTGCATCATGGAAATGGTACTCAAGAGATAGTTCAAAATAAAAAAAATATTGCTTATTGTTCAATTCATCAGTTTCCATTTTATCCTGGTACAGGAACTCATTTAGAAAAAGGCATTAATAATAATATTAAAAATATTCCAATACCTGCTAATTTAAGTCAAATAAAATATTTAAAAAAATTTGATCAAGATGTTATCCCATTTTTAAAAAATTTTAACCCCGATTTACTAATCATCAGTGCAGGATTTGATGCTCATAAAGATGATCCATTATCAAATATGAACTTAGAAGAAAATGATTTTTCTTATATGATTCGACAATGTAAGAAAATACAAACTAAAATTGTTTTAGGCTTAGAAGGTGGCTATGATTTGTCAGCCTTAAAAAAATGTGTACTTGCTATTACGAAAGAATTGCTAGTTTAATAATGCATCTATTTTATTTTGCATAATTAATTCATCCTTTATATTCATGGAAATTTTTATTACATAAATATCAAAAGCATCAATAAAAAATTGAGGGATCTTTACTAAATCTTTTTCAGTAATTATTACTTTATTTAATTTTAATTTTTTTATTTTATTCATTAAATCTTTCATTAAAATATCTGAATAATCTTGATGATCTTTATAATACTTTTTTTCTTTTATTTTAATTCCCATGTCAGTTATTAATTTAAAAAAAGATTTATGATCTGCTATGCCACAAAAAGCAAATACTAATTCATCTAAAATTTTAATTTCATTAAATGTTTTTAAATTATAATAAAATAATTTTGGTTTATAATTACTTAAAATAAAATTTTTCAAATAATAAGAATAAATTTTATTATGAATTATTGGCTTTTCATTTGATTTAGTATAAATAATTAAATCAGCTCTTTTGATGTTACAAATTGGCTCTCTCATTTTACCAAATGGTAAAAGTTTATAATTTTGTATTTTTTCTGTTCCAGAAATTGTCAATATATTTAATTCTCTTTTAATGCTTCTATGTTGAAACCCATCATCCATTATAACAATATCTACAAAAAAATTTTCAAATAATGTTTTTATACCTTCATATCTTTTATTTGATACAATAATTGGTACATTTTTTAATTTTTTACCAATTAAATAGGGTTCATCACCTGCATTATTAACATCAACAAGCATTTCTTTACCATCATGGACAATAACCATACCACTAGAAACTCTTCTATACCCTCTACTTATAATTCCAGGTTTTTTTCCTTGATTTAAAATATATTTTGCAATATGTATGGCTAAAGGGGTCTTTCCAGTACCGCCAGTTGTAATATTCCCAATTGAAATAATTGGTTTATCAAATGATTGTGATGTTAATAAATCATAATCATACAATTTATTTCTGATTTCAATAATTATTCCATATAAAATAGACATAATCATCAAAATTGGAAATAATAAAATATTTAATATTGTTTTCAATTTATTTTTCCAGTAATTCTATCAGCTTCATTTTGATGTATATTCATAAATGAAGTTAATATTTCAACTTCTTCATTAGAGTTTTTTGGTTTTTTTCTAATTTCTAAAGGTTCTGATATAATTAATTGAATTTTTCCCAATGGTTTTGGTAATAAAGTCTTATCCCAAGAATTTAGTTCCCAATATTTACTTGCAGAGCCTGTTACAGTTATAATTTTAACATTTTTTTTAATTGCTAAACTTAAACTACCTGATTTTGCAATTCTAGAAGGCCCTTTTGGCCCGTCATTAGTAACAGCAATCATTCCACCATTATTAAAAATTGTAGTCATTTCTTTTATTACTTTCATTCCGCCCTTTTTAGTGCTGCCTTTAATAAGACTATATCCCCATTTTTTCAATATGCGACCAAGAATTTCTGAATCTGGATGTCTACTTGATACAATATGTATTTTTGCATAATAACGTATCAACCAGCTGGGATATAACAAGCGTCCATGCCAAACACATAACATTATAGGCTCACCTGATTTTAATAATTTTATTAAATTATCTTCGCCTTTTATTGACACTTTATTTAAAAAAAACAATAATTGAAATAACCACTTCCCAATAATTGATAATACTCTAGATTGAAATTGAAAATTCATTTTCTTTTTAATAATGCCATAATATGATTAGCTGCCTTTTTTGATGCATTATTACTTTTAAGTTTTTCTGAAACTTGTAATAATTCCAATTTCATATTTTCTAATTTTTTTTTATTATTCAAAATATTAATAAGATTCTTTGTAATTGAATTGATATTTGCATCGTTTTGTAAAAATTCTGGCATTATTTCTTTATTAGCTATTATGTTAACCATCCCTGCAAATTTAACTTTAACAAATAATTTTGATAAATACCAGGACAATACGCTCATTTTATATACTATTAACATTGGCGTTCCAAATACTGCTGCCTCAATTGTAGAGGTACCGGAAGCTGTTAGTGCCAAATCACCACATTCTAATGCTCTTTGAGGAATTTTATTTTCAATTTTAATCCAATTAGGAATATTAAATTTATCCAAATTAATTTTTTTTGCTAAACCCAATATAAATTGAATTTTATGATTATGTTTTTTAACCTCCCTAGCGACTTCTATAAATAATGGTAAATGACGATTTATTTCTTGAATTCTACTCCCTGGATATAGTGTTATTATCGGTTCCTCTTCATTTAATTCTAATAATTGACATAATTTTTTTTTGCCTGTTGGATGCCATTCATCAAAAATTGGATGGCCTACAAATTTTACTAAAAATCCACGTTTTTCATACCAATCTTTTTCAAATGGAAAGATAACTAACATTTGATCAATATATTTTTTTATTATTTCTAACCTATTTTCTTTCCAAGCCCAAATTTGTGGACTTATATAATATGTAATGAAAATATTATGTTTTTTTTTGATTTTTTTTGCTAAATGTAAATTAAAGCCAGGATAATCAATTAGAATTATTTGATCTGGCTTATATTCATTAATTATATGAAGAACTTTTTTTATTAATTTTTTAAAAAAAAATAAATGCTTTAAAACTTCAACAAATCCCATAACAGATAGTCTATTAATATTTTCAATGGAACACAAACCTGAGGCTATCATTTTTTCTCCACCAATCCCAATAAATTGAATATTCTTATTTATTTTTTTAATTTCATCAATAATTACAGCACCATGATTATCTGCAGATTGTTCTCCAGCAATCATAAAAATAACTTGAGACTTTTTTTTATTATTTTTCAATTATAGACTGAATTTTTAATGCAATTTTTAATGCTTTAACAGCGCTAATTCCATCTGTTTCTGGTTTTTTATTTTTCAAAATTGAATCTATAAAATGAATTAATTCCATCTGAAGAGCATCTTTGTTATACATTTTTGGTTTATTATAAATAATATATTTTTTTTGTTTATTTCCTATTTCAATAATTTGATTATTATTATCTTCATTAGAAATATTATCTTTAACTTTATATTCATCAAGTGTTTTTTCTTTAAAATCTATTGCAATATAACCATTTAAACTAAATAACCGCATTTTTCTCATTTCTTTTTGTGATATTCTACTTGCAGTTAAATTAGCTACACAATCATTTTCAAATTCTATTCTTGCATTAGCAATGTCTATAGATGATGAAACAACTTTAACTCCATTGGCTTTAATATTCTTTACTTTATTTCCTAATAATGAAATTATAATATCTATGTCATGAATCATTAAATCAAGTATAACAGGAACATCATTTCCTCTAGCATTAAATGGTGCCAATCTATGTGCTTCAATAAATTTTGGTTTAGGATTTATTTTTTTTAATGCTAAAAAGCTTGGATTAAATCTTTCAATATGCCCTACTTGTATAATTTTATTTAATTTTTTAGCTTCAAGTAGTAATTTTTCTGCCTCTAACATATTATTTGTTATTGGTTTTTCTATGAATATATGACATCCATAATGTAATGCTAAATGAGCGATTTCATAATGTGATGGGGTTGGAGTAACTATTGAAACTGCATCAGACACTATAAGTAAATCTTTTAAAGATGAAAAAACTTGAACATCATATGATTGGCCTATTTCATTTGCACGTTTTTTATCAGTATCATATATGCCTGAAATTTCTATTTTATTAATTGCAAGAAGCTGTTTTAAATGAAAATAACCTAAATGTCCAACACCTATAACCCCAATTCGCAATGAAGACTCTTTTATCATACCAACAATTTACGAATACATTAATTATTGCAAAAAAGAATACATAAAAAATCAAATCCTTGATTAATTGATAATTTTGTTAGAAATTTAATATGATGAAAGTAGCTTGATCTTATATTTTAACAAATGAATTCAGATTTGAAAAAAATATTAAGTGCTTTAATACTAATAATTGGCTATGTTGCCTTTATTATATCAACCTCTTTAAATAATTTTCCACTTGGATTAATTTATCTTTCCTTAACTATTATCTTATGGCTTTCTTATGTTTTGATCTTAGATGTTTTTGATATACGTTTTTTTGCTACAATAATTTCTTTTTCTGGCTTTATGGTAGCCATTGCAATTTTTTTCTTATTTGGCATTGAAGAAGTACCCTATCCAATTGGCGCTATAGTTTTTCATTTAGAAGGCATAGCTGGGGCTTTAGGTGTGTGTCTTTTTTCATTTCTTCCCATCATTCCACTTTTCTATTTAGAATTAGATAAAACCAATCTATCATTTTTTTCAACTACCAAACCTAGTAAAAAAATACCAAAAGAATCAAAAATAATTTTAGATGATAATGATGAATGGGAAATTGCATCTGATAATGATTTGCAATCAGGTGAATTTGAAATTGGATAAAATTATTTTTTTAAAATCTAAAATAATTATATATTTTTTGAATACTAATAATAATTAAACCCGGTAAAATAATAAGTTTAAAAATACCTTTTTGTTTAATTAAAATTTTTTTTATAGAATCAAATAATTCACTCAAATTTAATGATACATGCTTACGTTTTGGATTATAATGATATTTAACTAAATTTTCTTCAATCCCAATAAATTCTCCCAGATCACACAATTGTAAATAAAAATCATAATCTTGTAATATATTAATTGATTCATCAAATTTATATTTTTTCAATTTTGTTATTTCAGATCTTATCAATATACTAGAAGTAGTACCTATGTAATTATGAAAATTCAATGTAACTCTAGGAGAAAAATATGATTTTTTAAAACTTGATTTTTTAAAACTTGATTTATGGTAAATATTTTTTCCGGTATAACATAAAATTGCATCTGAATTTTTCATTACATGTAATTGTTTTTTTAGTTTTTCTTTTTCCCATTCATCATCATCATCTAAAAACGCAATAAAATTACCTTTTGATAATGCCATGCCAGTATTACGTGCCCCATTACCACCTTTTATATATTTATTATTTATTATTTTTATGCGTGAATCTCCATAATCTAATTTTATTTTATTTCCATAATCATTTATTATTAATAATTCCCAATTATTATATGTTTGCATTAAAACACTTAAAACTGCTTTATTTAATAAATCATTCCTATTTTTTGTAGGTATTATTACACTAATTAAATTCACTTAATTAATTGCTTTCATAAAAAAAATTTCTTGTGATTCCCAAATCAAATCTGAATTTTTTGATTTTTTTATAAAATCTTTTTTATTTCTTATTATTTTTTTTAATCCCATTATCTGTTTTTCAATATCATTAAAAGGAACCGCTATTCCAATTTGATATTTTTGAACAATTTTTTTCATTTCAATTAAATCTGAACAAATAATAGGAACTTCTGATAATGCATATTCAAATATTTTGTTTGGCAAGGCCTGTTCATAACTTTTTGATATTGGCCTTATAATGGAAAACCCTATATCCGCTCCAGATGT
>CAZQYT010000047.1:0-7699 GCA_964597475.1 uncultured bacterium
CTTATATTTTTTATTGATTCCATATTCATTGATCTTTCTATATAATGTTCTCTCTGAAATATCAAGAACTTGGGCAGTTTTTCTACGGTTTCCTCTAAATTTATCCAACGTTCTTTCAATCATCTCTTTTTCTATGTCGGCAATGGATACCTCTCCAATTACATCTTCTTGTATTGATGTCAAGGTACCATCTTCAACCTGACTCAATACTTCTGAATCAACTTCTGAGGTTAATGATGAAGATGCTGGTAAAAACAACGCCGGATTAGGAGGCTGCACTTCATCTGTTAAATTCGCTACCCCCTTACCCATGAGCATTTGCTTTATTTCATTTACATCTTGTCTTAGAAAAAGTAATTGCTTTAAAATCAATTCTCTCTCAACCTTATCTGAATCAGAGTCAACAAACACGGGCAAATTTGCATTAGACTGATAATCATCTAATTTCAAATGCCTTATAACCATCTTATCAGTAATTCTTTTGCCCTTGTTCATGACAAGCAAACTCTCAACAGAATTTTTTAATTCACGCACATTTCCTGGCCATTCATAACGCTTCATTACAGTTAAAGCTTCAGATGAGAACCCCTTAAAAGCAATGTCATTCTTTGCAGTAAATTCCAAACCAAAACGTTCAATGAATTGCGGCAAGTCACCTATATGATCTTTTAGAGGAGGCACTTGAATATTAATGGTCTTTAATCTAAAATAAAGATCTTGACGAAAATTAGATTTTTTCACTTCGTCAGACAAGTCCCTATTTGTAGCTGCAATGATGCGAACATCAGTTTTTTGAATTTTTGTATCCCCAACCTTCATGAATTCACCCTGTTCAATCACACGAAGGAGTTTTGCTTGAGTTTCAAGCGGCAATTCACCAATTTCATCCAAAAAAATTGTTCCTTTATGGGCAGCTTCAAAATATCCCATACGCGCTTCTGTCGCACCCGTAAAGGATCCTTTTTTATGACCAAACAATTCACTTTCAATTATCCCTGCAGGAATGGCAGCGCAATTAACCGTAATCATTTTTTCAAATTTTCTCCTACTATTTTTATGAATTGCTTTTGCAACCAATTCTTTTCCTGAACCTGATTGACCTGTTACCAAAACCGAAATATCTGTATTTGCAACTTGCCCAATAAGTGCCAACATTTCTTGAATATGTTCAGATTCTCCAATGATTCCCGCCGATCGTCGAATCTTGTCAATATCAATCATCATTAACTCCTTTTTTTCAAATATTTCATGCCTTTAAAACCTATGTCAGTTCTATTATATTTTCCATTAAAGTCTATTCCATCAACCATTCTATAAGCATCTTTAATTGCCAAAGATAAATCAGAACCAAACCCCACAGGATTCAAAACTCTTCCTCCCGTAGTAAGTATGTCATGACTATCAGTTCGGGTTCCCGCATGAAAAATGATTTCTTTTTTAAATTTATCCAAACCCTTTATTCTCATTCCTTTTTCATACGACTCAGGATAACCTTCTGCAGCCAAAACTACGGTTACAGCTGTTTTTCTATGTAATTTTACTTCTACTTTATTTAAAGTACCTAGTGTTGCATGCCACATCAAATCAAAAAAGCTAGATTTCAACAAAGGTAAAACTACTTGAGTTTCAGGATCTCCCATTCTAACATTATATTCAATGACATATGGTTTTCCATCAACTAACATCAAACCAACATATAAAAAACCAATGAATGGATGTCCTCTATTTTCCATGGCATCCAAAGTTGGCTGTATTATTTCATTTCCTACCTGTTTCAATAATTTTGAAGAAGAAAGTGGTGTAGGAGAATATGCACCCATCCCTCCGGTATTTGGCCCTTGATCTCCATTACCTACTCGTTTATGATCTTGAGCTGATCCAATGATTTTATAATTTCTCCCATCACATACTGCAAAAACTGACAATTCCTCACCAATCAAGCAACGTTCCAAAGAAATACGTTCCGAAGCATCTCCAAATTTTGAAGAATCAAACATGACATCCAATGCTTCCATAAATTCTTTTTCTGATCCACAAACAATCACTCCTTTTCCAGCAGCCAATCCATCCGCCTTTAACACTAAAGGAAGCTCAAGTATATCTTTAAGTGATTCTGCCTCAGCCCTTGTATTACAAGCATAATAGTCAGGATGAGGTATGCCGTTCTCAGCCATCAAATCACGAGCAAACAACTTACTACTTTCCAGTTGCGCGCCATATGCATCCGGACCAAAAATACGCAAACCCTCTAGTTTAAAAACATCAACTATTCCCGAAGCCAATGGATTTTCAGGTCCAACAACTGTCAAATCAATTTTTTTATCTCTAACTATTCTTACAATTTCTTGAATATTGGATAAATTAACTGGTATGTTCTCAACAATCTGAGAAGTACCACCATTACCAGGAGCACAATATACGTTTTTCACTTTATCATCATTCAACAAAGACCAAACCATGGCATGTTCTCTACCACCAGACCCCAATACTAAGACATTCTTTTTCAATTTATCTCCAAAATCTATTTTAGTGAATCTTCAATTTTATTAATTTCATCTCTTAAGATAGCAGCTTTTTCAAATTGTAAATCCTTTGCATATTTTAACATCTTTTTATTAAGTAATTCCAAAGTCTCTTTTGTATCAACACCTTCTATGGTACTTTCGTCAATCTTTAATGCATCATCCATAATGACTTCATCATCATCTGCAACGGATGTACTCATCTTTATTTCTTCAATTGACTTTAAAATTGTCTTTGGACTAATTCCATGCTTTTCATTATACTCAGCCTGAATTTCCCTTCTCCTAGCAGTTTCATCTACTAAAAACTGCATGGAATCTGTCACTTTATTTCCATACAATATCACCCTACCATTAACATTCCTAGCTGCACGCCCTGCAACCTGAATGAGAGATGAACGAGAACGTAAAAACCCTTCTTTGTCTGCATCAAGAACAATTACAAGCGACACTTCAGGCAAATCTAACCCTTCACGCAATAAATTAATTCCAACAAGAACATCAAAACTTTGCATTCTAAGACCTCTAAGAATTTTTACCCTTTCCATTGTATCTATGTCACTATGCATATATTCACATCTAACATTAACACCTTTTAAATAATCCGTTAAATCTTCAGCCATTCTTTTTGTCAAAGTAGTAATAAGAACTCTTTCATTGCGATTAACTACTTGACGAATTTCTCCTAACAAATCATCAATTTGCCCTTCAGTTTCTCTAATCGTTATCTCTGGATCCATGAGTCCTGTAGGCCTAATGATTTGTTCAACTATCAAACCAGAAGTTTTTTCTAATTCATATGGGCCTGGAGTTGCAGAAACAAAAATAACCTGATTAATGACTTTTTCAAATTCTTCAAATTTCATGGGACGATTATCTAATGCAGATGGAAGCCTAAAGCCATGCTCAACCAAAGACATTTTCCTAGATCTATCACCATTATACATCGCCCTAACTTGAGGAGTGGAAACATGTGATTCATCCATGAAAAACAAATAATCATCAGGAAAAAAATCCATCAATGTGCTGGCCCTTTCCCCCTCTTTTCTAGACTCAAGATGTCTAGAATAATTTTCAATTCCTGAGCAGTATCCTAATTCTGTCATCATTTCTAAATCATACATGGTCCTTTGCTCTAACCTTTGAGCCTCCAACAATTTACCATCATTTCTAAACTCTTTCAATCTAAGTGAAAGTTCCGTACGAATGTCATTCATTGCTCTATTTAAATTATCTCTTGTCGTCACAAAATGTTTCGCTGGATAAATCCAAAATTCATCAAAATCTTTTTGAACTTCATTTGTAAGAACATTGAATGAAATAATTTTTTCAATTTGATCTCCAAATAGCTCTATTCTAATGGCAAATTCTTCATATGCAGGAAACACCTCTATCACGTCACCTCTAACCCTAAAAGTACCAGGCTCCAAAACAAGATCATTTCTCACATAATGAATATTAACCAAGCCATGGAGAAAAACTTTTTGATCTAATTGTTCTGAAGATTTTATACATACCATGAGATTTTTATATTCATCAGGTGAGCCAATTCCATAAATACAACTTACAGAGCATATTATTATCACATCCTTGCGAGAGATAAGAGATGTAGTAGCCTTAAGGCGCAATCTATCAATCTCTTCATCCATGGACATGTCTTTTTCTATGAAAGTATCAGTTACTGGCAAATAAGCTTCAGGCTGATAATAATCATAATAAGAAATAAAAAATTCTACCGCATTATCAGGAAACAAGCCTTTAAATTCTCCATATAGTTGAGCCGCAAGAGTCTTATTATGAGATAAAATAAGAGTCGGCTTTTGAACTTCTTGAATAATGTTTGCCATGGTAAATGTTTTCCCCGAACCTGTAATGCCAAGCAGTACTTGCTCTTTTTCACCATTTTCAATGCCAGAAACCAAAGAATTAATTGCATTCGGCTGATCTCCTGCAGGATCATACGAAGATTGTAATTTAAAACCTGCCATAATGTCTATAATTTAATATTTTCTCTCTATAAATTAAAATGACATTTTTAATGAAAAAAAAATAATTAAATTAAAATCACTATTTTTCTTAATGAATTATGTTGCAATGGCATTAAATTCACGTGATATGTCTATAATGAAAATAAAAAAAATAATGTCTTCCGGCTTAGAAAATGACAAACATTGCTACTTGGCATTGGAGCAACTATTCAAAGAACTGCCTTATGATAAAATGAATTCATTAGGAAAAATTTCATTCAATAGCTTATTAAAACGCTCACTAAAAACAAGAGAAAAATATAAAAAATACAAAAAAATACATCAAAATAAACTAAATAAAATAAAAATAACAAAGCCCATTTTCATAACTGGATTCCCAAGATCAGGTACCACATTGTTACAAAACTTACTTATTAAAAATTTTCAAATTGAAGGAATCCAATTTTGGGAGCTATTAAACCCCATCCCCCAAATAAAACATAAAAAGATTGATGCTATTCTAAGAAAAATCAATGCATACTTTCTAATTTCCATTGTAAAAACATTTGGTCCAAAAATAAATGCAATGCATCCCATGAAATTTTCTTCATACGAAGAATGCTGGCATTTATTTTTACCTACATTTAATGTATACAATTTCGATTTACAATTCTCCTTACAAAATTATGGTTCTTGGATTTCTAAAAATTCCATACAAGCAGCATATGAAGAATATAGTGATATTTTGAAAATAATACTCTACCAAAGAAAAAAAGAAAATATCATACTCAAATGTCCAGAACATATGATGTTTGCCAATAACATATCCAAAACCTTCCATGATAGCACATTAATATGGATACATAGAGATCCTGTAAAATCCATAACATCATATACGAACATGATATATGAAATTAATAAATTTTACAAACAAAACGTTCAAAAAAAAGACGTTGCCGAATATGTAATGAAAAAATTTAACGAAATGACAGAAACAATGCTACATTCCATGAAAAAGTCAAATGGAAATATCATCAACATTCAATACATGGACTTAATTACAAATAGAACCAAGACAATCGAATTTCTATCATCTAAATGCAACATTGAAATTAAAAAAGAGATGTCAAATCAAAATCAACATGATTTTAATAAATTAAAAAGTAAAATAAATAATGAACCAGACAAGCTAGGTATACATCCAAATGAAATATATTCAAAATTCAACAACTACATACAAGAATTCAATGTAACTAAAGAGTAATCTAACCATGCCCTTTAATGACTTTTCAATGAATCTCGCAATGATCCTGAATTTTTTTCAAGAATTTCTCTAGCTTCTTTTTTTTCAATTTTCTTTTTCTCCATCAAAACAGCGGTCTTAACTTCATCATCAGAAGATTTTAATAATTTCATTGCATCTTCACGGCACAAATCTGTTAAATGCATAATAATTCTCACCCCACGATCTTGTAATTTTTCATTTGTAGCCTTAAGATCAACCATCAGATTACCATACGTTTTATTCAATTTAATCATGGCAACAGTTGTAACCATGTTTAATACCATTTTAGTTGCAGTACCTGCCTTCAATCGCGTAGATCCTGTTATGATCTCTGGACCAACAACTACTGATATTACATGATCTATGAAAGAGACAGTAGAATAATCATTACATGTCAACAAGCCAGTCAAT
Organism: uncultured bacterium; assembly: GCA_964597475.1. Classification (GTDB taxonomy): domain Bacteria; phylum Fidelibacterota; class Marinisomatia; order SCGC-AAA003-L08; family D37C17; genus JAYZCM01. The sequence goes on from CAZQYT010000047.1 coordinate 6,186, forward strand.
GCCTTTTTAGTTTTAGCTTTTTCAGGAGCACCTAAAACAAAAGGAGTCGTACTTGAAGCTGTTATTCCAAGCACCACATCTCGTTCATTGATTTTTTTTTCAATAATTGCTAGGGCTCCTAATTCAGACAAATCTTCTGCACCCTCAATGGAAGTAACCAATGCATCATATCCTCCCGCTATGATTCCCTGAACCATTTCAGGATCTGTTCGAAATGTAGGCGGGCATTCAGCAGCATCCAACACCCCAAGCCTCCCGCTTGTACCTGAACCAACATAAAAAAGTCTACCGCCCTGTTTAAATCTAACAACCAATGCATCAATAAAAGTTTTTATATCATTTAATGAGCTTTTAACTACCTTAGAAACTTTAAAATCTTCTGAATTAATTAGACTTAATATTTCAATGGTAGACTTATCATCAACATCTATTGAATTTTGATTTTGTTTTTCAGTAATCTTATCCCAACCCATAGTCTTTCCTTTGTTTTAAAGGCAAATAACACCTAATTTTCAAAATACAATTGAATTTTAATACGAATGATTGATATAAACTTAGCCCTATTAGGACTTTTCCTTTCAATTGTTTATTCTAGCTCTGAAATTGCGCTACTATCTGCAAGTTCATTACAAATTGATGTCTGGGAAAAACAAGGGAAACGATTATCAAAATGGGCATCATCCATACTTGATCTAAAATCAGAATATCTTGCAGTAATCTTAATTGGAACAAATTTAGCAAATATTCTTACAACTTCATTTGCTACCATATATCTCATAAGAATCAACATTATACCAAATGAAATCATCATCATCCCAATTGCAATCATTATTCTATTAATTGGAGAAATTTTACCAAAAACAATAATTAGAGATCATTCCAACTTAGGTCTAATGATACTTGCTCCATTTCTCAAACTATCATTCTTATTTTTTTCTCCATTAATATTCATCATTCGAAAAACAAAATGGATCAATATTTCAGAAAATATAAGAAGTTCAAAACAAGAATTCGAAGAAAAACGTGACGACATTCAACATGCATATGAACAGGTAGACGACCCACAAGCAATGGAACAAGAGCAAAAAGAAATGATATCTAATGTATTTGATTTTAGACAAAGCACAGTAGATGAGGCCATGACGCCTAGAACTAAAATATCAGCAGTGTCCAATACTGATTCATTAGAAAAAGTTCTGCATGTATTTATTGATTCTGGACATTCAAAGCTACCCGTATATGAAAAAGATTTAGATAACATTATTGGAATTATTTATTTATATGACCTATTCCATGCACCAAAGGATATTAATGATGTAATAAAGCCTGTTTTACATGTTCCTTATTCAAAACCAATAATGGATCTTATGTTAGAATTTCAATCTGCACATCATGCACTAGCCATAGTTTTGGATGAGCATGGAGGTAGTGCTGGAATAATTACTGCGGAAGATCTCTTTGAAGAACTATTTGGAGAATTTGAAGATGAATTTGACGAAGACTCAGAAAAAGGT
>CAZQYT010000047.1:7709-8629 GCA_964597475.1 uncultured bacterium
GATGGTTCCATTTTAGTAAGTGCAAAAATGGATTGGAAAGAATTTAATAATGAATTTACCAACATCATCCCTAAAGGAGAATACGAAACAATTGGAGGCTATATCATATCAGAGTTAGGGCGCATTCCCAATAAAGGAGAACACTTATTTATGTCAATAGGACAAATCATAATAGAGGATGCAACAGCTCGCCAGGTCCACCAAATAAAAATTTACCCCAAAGAAACTAGCTCTACAGAATAATCCCCCTTGGTTGCATCACTATTTAATTTTGCACGCTTATAAAAAGCATCTTGTGCAATTTTAATATTTTCATTTTTACCCTTCCATGCATTTAATGCAGAAACTTGTAATGCACGTCCATATGAAAATGTCAAATTCCAAGGTAAAGTCTCACCAAATTTTTCATTCATAACATTTAAATGTGCAGTCGCATGTTCATCACTTTGACCACCGGAAAGAAAAGCGCAACCCGGCACTTCTGATGGAACAGTTTTTTTCAAACATTCCACAGTACGCTCAGCAACCTCATCAATGGATGCCTGAGTTTCACACTTCTTGCCAGAAATTACCATGCTTGGTTTTAAAACAATTCCTGCCAAATAAACATTCTGACCATCAAGTTCATTAAATACACATTCTAATGTTTTTTCAGAAATATCATGGCATATATCAATATCATGATCGCCATCCATCAAAACCTCTGGCTCAACAATGGGAACCAAACCACTTTCTTGACATAGAGACGCATACCTAGACAATGCATGAGCATTTGCATTAATACATCCATTTGAAGGCATATCATTTCCAATCGTAATTACAGCACGCCATTTCGCAAATCTTGCACCTAAATCATAATATTCAACCAATCTATCTCGTAATCCATCTAAACCTTCTGTAACCTTTTCATTACCATGTAA
>CAZQYT010000048.1:0-3139 GCA_964597475.1 uncultured bacterium
GGTATGAAGCCTAAAGATAATTTTATTTATGGCTCAAATCTTAAATTTAATTTTGATGCTTCTAAAATAATTTTTTCTACAGGATTTTCTATTAGTTTTTTAAATGAAAATAAATGGAATTCAATTGATAATATATCAAATTTAGATACACTTGGAACTGATGCAGCTTTAGATGGATATTTTATTGATTATTTTGAGCTGAATGAAAATTTCAATCAAAATAGTAATTTTTATAATTTTAGTACTAATCAATTACCATTATTACCATATGCTTTGCAGAAAGAAAAACAAAGTTTTATTGATTATTATAATATGTCTAATTTGGTGAGGTATGCTAAATTGAAATTTCGTTATTTAGGGCATGCGCTTGAATTAGGAAATATAAGAAATGGTCCTGACTATTATTCCTTACTAAATCCTTACCTTAAAACAAATTTTTTAGAGAACTATTTTTCTGATAAAATTAATTTATTTGAAAATAAATTATTATTATATTTTAAACGATCAAAAATAATAGAAGGGCTTTATGAAAAACAAAAGTTGTCTTTAGAAACATATAAAACTTCATTTAACGTAATGTTATTACCAGGTAAAAATCAACCAACATTAAATTTAGGTTTTTCATCATTTAAAAGTAATAATAATGAAAATAAAATAATTGATGAAATTACTTATAATGCACATGAGGTGATTAAATATGTTAGAAAAGAAGAATTAAATAATAATCAATTAAATATTTCCATATCGAATGAATTTATTTTTTTTGGACGACAATTAGTGAATTTGAACGCGTTATTATATGATACTAAAGATATTATTTTACAATTAGAGAATTTAGATACACTGTTGTCCATTGACTATAAACCTAAAGATGTTATAAATAAATCTTATGGAATTAGTATTAAATCAATTCATAGTAAGTATTTTGAATCAATCTTATATCTAAATTCAACTTATTATAGCCATGGAAAAATTGGTTTTTCTAATTATCTTAAACAAAATTTAAGACATTTTCAATTAAATTTTATTTTCATACCTAATAATAAACATACAAAATATAAACTGGGTACATTTTATTCTTCTAGTTGGGGATCTGGAAAAATTAATAAATATAGAACTAGATTGGGTTTTGAAAAAAAAATATCAAATTTTATATTTGAAGTAGATCTCAATTATGTAAATAGATTTTATAATGAACAATCTAAAACAGATTCATTTATGAAAGTAGCTCTTAATTATATTATGGATTAGCCATGTTATTAAAAAAAGGACATATTGTTTGGGCTGATGATGAAATTCAAATGCTTAAACCTCATATTATTTATTTGAAAGATAAAGGTTATAAGGTTACACCTTTAAATTCAGGAGAAGATGCTATTGAATTTTGTAAAAATAATAATGTTGATATTTTATTGTTAGATGAAATGATGACTGGTTTAGATGGTTTGACTACATTGAAAAAAATTAAAATAAATAAGCCTACATTGCCTGTTATAATGATTACAAAAAATGAAGAAGAATGGTTGATGGAAGAAGCCATTGCAGCACATATTAATCAATATTTAACTAAACCTGTAAATCCAAGTCAAATATTAATTGCATGTAAGAATGTATTAGAATCACAAAAAATTAAAGCTGAATTTATTGCAAAAGATTATTTGCATTCTTTTCAACAATTATCACAAAAAATAAATGATTCACATACGATTGAAAATTGGTATGAGATAATGGATGATTTAATAGATTGGTCAATAAATTTTGATGAAATGGGTGAGCAAGGTTTAGGTCAGTTGTTAAATGAGCAATGGAATGAAGCAAATATGAGGTTTACTCAATTTGTTATTGACAATTATTCACATTGGATGAAAAATAATAAACGCCCTATTATGTCTCCAGACATTATCAAACAATTTTTATTAAAGCCATTAATGAATGATGAAAAAGTTGTTTTAATTTTATTAGATTGTTTGCGTTCAGATCAATTAAAAGCAATGTCTAAACAACTGTCTGAGTTGTTTCATTTTGATATGAAGTATTATTTATCAATATTGCCAACTGCAACACCTTATAGTAGGAATGCCATATTTAGCGGATGTTTTACTAAAGAATTACAAGAAAATCATTCGATTTTATGGAACAAGATGTGGAAAGATGAAAAATCATTAAATAAATATGAGCCGCAGTTATTAGAAAAACATTTAAGCACTTTAGGTTTAAAACAAAAGTCAATAAAATATCATAAAATATTAAATCATGAGGCTGGAAATAAAATTTCAAAAAGAATAGCAGAATTTAAAGATGTAGATGTGTTGGTGTTGGTTGTTAATTTTATAGATATTTTGGGACACAAAAGATTAGATTCTAAAATATTACAAGAAATGGTACCCGATGAGTCTGCATATAGAAAAGCAATATGTTCATGGTTGAATGATGCTTGGCTTTTAGATACATTAAAAGAAATATCTTTTTGGAAGCATAAAGTATTTATTACGAGTGATCATGGGAGCATTAAAGTTAATAAACCTATAAAAATAAAAGGAGACAAAGAAACATCTACTGGTATTAGATATAAGTATGGAAGAAATTTGAATTTAGATTTTAAATCAGGTTTAAAAATAATAAAAAATAATGATTATATGTTGCCAGAGCATGGAATAAATTCAGAATATATTATTGCTAAAGGAAAAAATTATTTTATTTACCCAAATGAATATAGTAAATATTCAAAAAAATATGAAAATAGTTTTCAACATGGAGGAATTAGTTTAGAAGAAATGGTTATACCAATTGCATCATTGACGGGAAAAGAAAGATGAAAAAAGGTTGGAAAGGAGGTTGCACTATTAATCCTAATGAAACATTTAAGTTAGGTATGGAAATGTCAAATTTTTTAGAAAATGGTGATGTTCTGTCATTAGTAGGTGATTTGGCTTCTGGTAAAACAACTTTTGTTAAAGGTATTTTAAAAGGGTTTAATTATGAAGAAGAAGTAACTTCTCCTACATTTACTTTAGTAAATGAATATCCTCTTGAGTTTCCGATAATACATATTGATGCCTATAGAGAAAATGATTTGAATCGTTGGATTAAAGTTGGGTTTCGTGATTATTTAAATAATGGAAATATTGTTATCATAGAA
>CAZQYT010000048.1:3149-6568 GCA_964597475.1 uncultured bacterium
AACAATTCTGATAAGAATTTAAAGTTATCAGTAATTAATGAAACTATTGATATTATCTTAAAATCGTCCAGCTCAAGAGAAATGAAAAGAGCTGTAGATCTTGCGATAGCGAAACTGAGATTATTTAAATAATGGAATTATTCTTATCATAGAATGGGCTGATAAAAACTCTTCTTTATTACCAGCGGATAGTATAAAACTTAATTTTTTTCATGAAGGAAAAGATAAAAGAAAAATAAAATTATTATGAATATTATTGCATTAGAAACATCATCAACTATTTGTGGAGTAGCTTTATTTATGGATGATAAAGTAATTAATAAATATGAGATCAATAAACCAAAGAGTCATGGTGAAAAATTACCAGTCATTATTAAAAACTTACTTAATGAAAATAAAGTTAATATAGCTGATTTAGATGGGATTGCAATTTCAGCTGGTCCTGGTTCATATACTGGTTTACGAATTGGCACGAGTATTTCGAAAGGTTTGGCTGCATCAAATAAACTACCTATAATTCCTGTTCCAACTTTATTAAGTATGAATTATAATATTGAGAGAGAAGGTGATTATTGTATTATGTTACATTCACATAAAGAAAATGTTTATTTACAAAATTATTGTTCAGGAAGAGCCATGTCAGAAGTTTTTTTTATGGATTATAGATTTAATAAAAATGAATTGGTTTATGGATTTAATTTAGATTCTTTAAATATTAATTTTGTTATTACTCCTCCTTGTGTTGAGGCGGTAGGGCTATTGGCAATAGAAAAATTTGTGGTTTGGAAAGAAGAAAAAATAAATGAAGTAACTCCTAATTATATAACAAGTATTTAATGTCTAGGATATTGCCAGCAAATGTGAGTCACCTTGAACAAATATTAAAAATTGAAAAAATGGAATTTGAAAATCCATGGAATTATGATCAAATAAAAGCTGATTTATTAAGTATGAGAAATAATGAAAATTTAGTTTGTCTAATTAATGATGAGGTTATTGGATATGTATTGGGAAGTTTGGTTTTAGATGAATTTCATTTAAATAACATAGCTGTAAAAAAAAAATTTCAATCAATTGGAATTGGTAGAATGTTAATGGAAAATTTATTTTATCGTTTGAAGAATAAAAAAATAAAAAAAATTTTTTTAGAAGTTAGTGATTCTAATTTGCATGCACAAAAGCTATATAAGAGTATGGGGTTTGATCAATATGGAATTAGAAGGAATTATTATAAGGGTGCTCATGCTTTATTATTTAATTTGGATTTAAAATAAGTATGGTTGAATGGTTTAGAAGACAATCAGCAAAAATTAAAACTACAGATAGAAAAGAAATTGCTGAAGGTACATGGCTAAAATGTCCTAAATGCAATGAGGTTTTATACAGAACAATGTTGAAGGAAAATGATTATATATGTACAAATTGTACTCATCATTTTCGTATTGGTGCAATGGATTATGTTAATTTATTGTTAGATGAGGGGAGATTTGAAGAAATAGCTATTAATGTAAAATCTATAGATCCATTAAATTTTAAAGCTAGTAAAAAATATGTTGATCAAATTTATGATGCAGAATTAAAAAATAATGGTAAAGATGCTGTCATTACATTAGTTGGGAAAATAAATAGTATTGAAGTTGCAATGGCAATTATGGATTTTCAATTTATAGCTGGTAGCATGGGGTCAGTCGTAGGAGAAAAAATAAGTAGAATTATTGATTGTGCAATGGAAAGAAAAATACCTTTAGTTATTATTACGGCTTCAGGTGGGGCTAGAATGCAAGAAGGTGTGTATAGTTTAATGCAAATGGCAAAAATTTGTTCTAAATTGGCAAGGTTTTCAGAAAATGGTGGTTTTTATGTACCTATCCTTACTGACCCTACAACAGGTGGTACGACAGCTAGTTTTGCTATGTTGGGAGATATTATTTTAGCTGAGCCCAACGCATTGATTGGTTTTGCTGGTGCCAGAGTGATCAAACAGACAATTGGAGAAGATCTTCCTGAAGGTTTTCAAAAATCAGAATTTCTTCTTGAAAAAGGATTTATAGATCATATAATTGAAAGAAATAAATTAAAGGATACTTTAAGTGATTTATTTATTTTTTTTAATGATAATATAGAGATAGAAATAAACAGAGAAAAATGAAGAGACAAAATGTCATAGTTATTGATTTTGGTTCTCAATATACTCAATTAATTGCAAGAAGAGTTAGAGAGTTAAATGTATTTTCTGAGATATTCCCCCATACTATTTCATATGATGAAGTAATGAAAAAAAATCCATCGGCAATAATTTTATCTGGAGGCCCTGCGAGCGTATATGAAAAAAAATCACCTCAAATTGATGATAAGTTTTTTTCTAGTGAAATTCCTGTTTTAGGAATTTGTTATGGTTTGCAATTATTAGTTTCTTCATTTGGAGGAAGTGTTGTTAATAAGGGTTATGGAGAATATGGATCTGCATTATTGCATATTGAAAAGAATTGTAGATTATTTGAGGATTTATCTGAAGACTTACAAGTTTGGATGAGTCATGGTGATGAGATTAATGATTTAGGTTCAGAATTTAATATTATTGGAAAGACATCTAATAATGTGATTGGTGCAATCCAGCATAAAAGTTTTCCTTTGTATGGCGTCCAATTTCATCCAGAAGTTGTTCATACCGAAGAAGGAAAAAATATTTTATATAATTTTATTTTTAATATTTCAAAATGTAAATCAAATTGGACTGCAGAAAATTTTATTTTTGATGCAGTTAATGAAATAAGAAAAATAGTAGGTGATAAAGGGAAAGTTATTACTGGCATAAGTGGAGGAGTAGATTCATCAGTTGTAGGCATGTTATTACATAAAGCCATAGGTAAACGCTCTATTTGTGTATTTGTTGATCATGGATTACTTAGAAAAAATGAAGCAGAGCAGGTAATGAATTCTTTACAAAAAGGGTTAGGGGTAAATATTAATAAATATGATAATTCAAATTTATTTTTATCTGCCCTTAAAGGGATTTCAGATCCAGAAAAAAAACGAAAAATTATTGGAAGAGAATTTATTCGTTCTTTTGAAGATGCTTCAGTTCGTTTTAAAGATATTAAATTTTTAGCGCAAGGGACTCTATATCCAGATGTTATAGAATCAGGAGGAAGTGCTTTGGGGCCAGCAGTAACTATTAAATCTCATCATAATGTTGGTGGCCTTCCAAATGATATGGATTTCAAGCTTATTGAACCTATTCGTAATTTATTTAAAGATGAAGTTCGAGCTGTAGGAAAGGAGCTTGGATTACCTGATTTTCTTTTAAATAGACATCCGTTCCCTGGACCTGGATTAGCCGTTAGAATTATTGGAGAAATAACATTAAGTAGAATTTCTATTTTACAAGAAGTTGATGATATCTTTATTAATTTTCTTCA
>CAZQYT010000048.1:6619-8164 GCA_964597475.1 uncultured bacterium
TGCTATTTTAATTCCTATTAAGACAGTAGGTGTGATGGGGGATGCACGCACTTATGAAAATCTTGTTTCATTAAGAGCTGTTACTAGTATTGATGGTATGACGGCTGACTGGTATGAGATGCCATACGATTTATTATCAGAATGTTCAACTAGAATTATTAATAAAGTGAAGGGGGTTAATAGAGTTGTTTATGATATTACGTCAAAGCCTCCGGGGACAATAGAGTGGGAATAGTTATAATTATATATATTAATTATTTTAAATTATAGTATATGTGTGGAATAGTAGGTTATTTAGGTAATAGAAATGCTAAAGACGTTCTTATTAATGGTTTGAAACGTTTAGAGTATAGAGGGTATGATTCTGCTGGAATTGCAACGATGGAATCTTCAAAATTCCTTATTTCTAAAACATCTGGAAAAGTAGAAGATTTAGTATCAAAAATATCCAAAGATTTACATAAAGGTAAGATTGGAATTGGTCATACGCGTTGGGCAACTCATGGAAAGCCTAATGATTTTAATGCTCATCCACATTCAGATAATAATAAAAAATTTACCATAGTACATAATGGCATAATTGAAAATTATAATTCTCTTAAAAAACTTCTAGAATCAAAAGGAATTTTATGTAATTCAGAAACAGATACAGAAGTTTTAGTTCAATTCATATCTTATTTGTATAATAAACGAAAATTATCATTTATTGAGACTGTTCGTTTAGCATTGAAAGAAGTTGTCGGAGCATATGGGATTGTAGTTATGTGTGAAGATGAACCGGATACTTTGATTGCAGCTAGATTAGGTAGCCCCTTATTGTTAGGGGTTAGTGAACAAGAATATTTTGTTGCGTCTGATTCTTCACCAATTATTGAATATACTAGAAATATAGTATTTTTAGATGAAGGTGAATTAGCCATAGTTAATAAAGAAGGTTATGAAGTAAGAAATATTTTAGAAAATGAAATAGTTTCAAAAGAAATAGAAAAAATTCAATATGATTTGGAAGAAATTGAAAAAGGTGGATATGAACATTTTATGATCAAGGAAATAAATGAGCAGGCACATACTGTTGCTGAATCCATTAGGGGGCGGATTGATTTAGATGCTATGAATGTGATGTTGGGTGGTATTTATGATTGGTTGCCTCAAATATTAGATTCAAAAAATATTATAATCACAGCTTGTGGTACTTCTTGGCATGCATCACTAATAGGTAGTTATATATTAGAAGAATTATTAAAAATTCCTGTTAAAGTGGAATATGCTTCAGAATTTCGATATAGAGAAACTACTGTAAGTAATGATACTTTAGTAATAGGAGTTAGTCAATCTGGTGAAACTGCAGATACTTTGGCTGCAATTAAAAAAGCAAAAGATAAAGGTGCTCTTACTTTAGGCGTTGTAAATGTTGTGGGTAGTAGTATAGCTCGAGAAACTCATTGTGGAGTCTATATTCATGCAGGGCCCGAGATAGGTGTTGCATCAACGAAAGCTTTTACTGCTCAGGTTGCTGTCCTGACCATGCTGGCCCTTTCGTTAGGA
>CAZQYT010000049.1:0-864 GCA_964597475.1 uncultured bacterium
ATCCTAAAGATCCTGATTCTAATTTTTCTACAATTAATTCTAATTCTTTTAAAGTATTTTCAAATGTTTCTTTTTTAGACATCATCATTCCTTTTTGTTAAAACTTTAGCCTGTAATTGACCATGGGCCAATTTTAATTTAAACTCATCATCAACGGCAATGTCCTTTGCATTATACATGACTTTTCCTTTTTCATTAATAGCCAAAGCATAACCTCTTTCCAATTGCGCTTCTGGATTCAATAAATTTAATTTATCTTTAATCAATTTAAAATCATTTACCTTTTCAAGAAAATTATTTTGAACGACATGAAACAAAACATTAATTTTCTCTAACAATTTATTTTGCATTGAATCTAAAAGAAGATTCGGTTTATAAAAAGCATGGCGTTTTGAAAGAGTAGTAATTTTCTCAATATAATTTGAAATTTTCATTTCCATTTTAATAATAAGTTTTTCTTGCAGATGATCCAATGTCTGCAATATTTCATTTTTATTTATGGAGGCTAGTTCAGCAGCAGCAGAAGGTGTAGGTGCTCTTACGTCAGCGACAAAATCTGATAACGTAGTATCTGTTTCATGACCAACAGCTGATATGACTGGCAACTTAGAATCAAAAATTGCTCTAACAACAATTTCATCATTAAAACTCCATAAATCTTCCATTGACCCTCCTCCTCTACCAACAATCAACAAATCAACTTCATTTAAAAAATTCATGTCTTTAATTGCAATGGCTATCTCTTTAGCAGAATTTTTACCTTGAACAGAAACTGGATATATATGACAAATCAAATGAGGTGAACGTCGATTTATTATTTGCAATATATCCCTTAATACTGCACCTTCAGAGCTTGTAATGATT
>CAZQYT010000049.1:874-3955 GCA_964597475.1 uncultured bacterium
AGGTAATTTCTTTTTTTTATCAATATCAAAGAGACCCTCTGATTCTAATTTTTTCTTCAAATTTTCAAATGAAAGCCACAATTCACCTTCTCCAGATAAATATAAATTTTTTATTTGAAGTTGAAATTGACCACGTGGCTCATAAATTGACAAATCACCCATTACTAACACTTCTGAACCCACAACAGGCATTTTATCGATGCTAATTGAATATTGATTAAATATTACTGCAGAAATTTCAGACAACTCATCTTTTAAAGTCAAATAAGAATGCCCTGAAGGATATGTCTTAAATGAAGAAACTTCTCCCTTTATCCATAAATCTGAAAAATTTTCATTTAAAGAAAATTTGACTTTTTTATTAATATGAGAAATGGAGAATATGGTTTGATTAGTCAATTGCTTCATGGAATAAAACTGCCGTCAATAAATAAATCTAATGACGGCAGATCAATCCTTATTTTAACAAATAATATTAAAAATAAATTCTAATTATTTTTTCTTTTTATGTCTATTAGCTCTCAAACGTTTTTTTCGTTTATGAGTATTCATTTTTTTGCGTTTACGTTTTTTTCCGCAAGGCATATCTTTTTCCTTTTAATTAAAATCCTCTTAATAAAGATTTGTTAACATTTTCTTTTAAAATCTTTGACACTTTAAATGCTGGTATGAATCTTTCCTTTAATCTAACAACTTCATTTGTAGCAGGATTCCTAGCTTCTCTAGCAGCTCTTTGCTTTATGATAAAACTACCAAAGCCTCGCAAGTCTACTCTTTCTCCTTTTTTCAAAGAGTCCGAAATACTTGCTAAAACTCCTTCAATTACAACTTCTACCTCAACCTTACTAAGACCTGTCATATTTGATACTTCATTTATAATATCAGCTTTTGTCATTTAATTCTGTACTCTACTTGTGGATATAAATTTAAATTGCCTATAGAAGCAGGGCTCAATATATCGCCAAACAATGTATTCAACAAACCTTTTTTCTTTTCCGGAGGATAAACAATCATTGGCCTACCTTCCAAGCCTGTTTTAGATGAAGCTAAAAAAACAGCATCCTCTAATGTTCCAAGCACATCAATTAATCCATTTTTCAAAGCTTGATTACCTGAGTACACTTCACCATTTGCTAATTTTTCAGCTTCATGGAAAGGAATGTGCCTTTCCATTGATACAGTATTAACAAATTGATAATGTAAGTCATCAATCAATCGCTGAAAATATTTTCTTTCATCTTCAGTCAAATCCCTAAACATCGAACCTGCATCCTTAAAAGAAGTACTTTTTATTGTTTCACGATCAATGCCAATTTTATTCATTAATTCATTTACCATGGGATAACTCATGATAACACCAATGGAACCTGTAGCAGTGCCTGGATTTGCAACTATAGTATCAGCTCCCAAAGCAATATAATACCCCCCCGAGGCAGCCATTCCTCCCATTGATGCAATAATTGGCTTTGTACTTTTTTCTGAAATTTTCCTTACTTTCTCATAAATTTCTTGGCTTGCAGCGACCCCTCCTCCTGGAGTATTTAATCTAACAACAATTGCAGCAATACTTGATTTTTCTAAAAAATAATTCAATTCCTTTACAGTAGTTTTAGATTCAATTATGGTATCACTAATTTCAACGACACCAATTTTAGGCCCTTTATTCATTGAATCTCCCCAAGGTATGATTGAAATAATCATCATCACAAATAAAATACCAATTATAAAATATGAAATCTTCCAACTTCTTTTCATCATGCTTTAGTCCATATTTTTAATTTTTGTCCAGAATAAATACGATCTGAACGAAGGCCATTCCATTTTTTTATTTTTCTAACTGATGTTCTATACTTAACTGCAATTTCACTTAAAGTATCTCCATACTTTACTGTATAAAAAATCTGTCGACTTTTAGATGATTTTGCCATGGCTGCCTTACGATAAACATCATATCCATCTGCAGGGATTTGCAAAACCTGTCCAGGCTTAATATATTTTGCTCTTGCTAATTTATTAATTGACACTATATCTTGAATGCGAACATTATATTTTTTTGCAATAAGCCAAAGACTTTCACCTCTTTTTACTCTATGATCTAAAAAAACAACTTCTTCAAAAATTTTAACTTCTACTTCTGCTAATAATGAATCAAAATTAGTACTTGCGTTCAAAGGTAATCTAAATTTATAACTTTCCCCTTCTTTCAATGGTGGTAATGTTCCTTGTTTTAATTCAGGATTATAAGATTGTAAAATAGCTAAATCTAAATTAGCACATTCACCTATTTTTTCTAAACTTACAGTCTTATCAATGGAAACCACCCTCCATTCCATTTTTTCATTTTCTGAAATGGCAAACCCATATTTACCCGGATCATTAGCAATATAAAGTGCAGCCATAATATTTGGCACATAATTTCGTGTCTGCGGCGGGAGACGTCGCAATTTCCAATAATCATCACTATTATGACGTCTCATTTCTTTTTTTACTCTCATTGAGCCACAATTATAAGCAGCAAATGCCAAATACCAATCACCAAATTCTTTGTGCAAATCTTTCAAATAATGTGCTGCAGCTCTAGTTGATTTTTCAAAATCTCTTCGTTCATCTACCCACCAATCTTTTTTAAGACCATACATTTTTCCAGTTGATGAAATAAATTGCCAAATACCAGAAGCATGTGCATATGAATATGCTTTCGAATTTAAACCACTTTCAATCATCGCTAAATAAAACAACTCAGGGGGGACGCCTTCCTCTTCTAAGATAGGTAATATTATAGGTTTAAATGTTGACATGCGATTCAACCATTTTTGAAAACTATTTCTACCTTGTTTTTGAAAAAACTTAATGATGCTTGCCACCTTTTGATTATACGTTATTGGAATATGCCCAGGAATTATTTCAACCTTTTGTTCTACATATTCTAATTCTTCTAATTTTTGACTATATGTATATTCATTCAATTTATCTTTCAATACTGCTGCAGACAAACCAGTTTCAACTTTATCTATAGTAACCGCCTCGTCTTCATAATAATCAATTGCAGCTGTTAACAATCTATTAAATTCAAGTGTTTGG
>CAZQYT010000049.1:3965-5555 GCA_964597475.1 uncultured bacterium
ATCATCTTGACTTAGCACTTCCATATTAGCTAAAGACTCAAATAATAATTCCAATTGATATGCCGCCTCTAACGTATCTCCTGTCAAATCAGAAATTATTGCTTCTGCAAATATTGATTTCGCTTCAGACATCTGATCACCAAAAATATCTTCTTCAGGTAAGGGGTCTAAGTTATTCAATAATGTAGGTATTGAAATACTGCTTGTATCTTTAAAATCAGTAGAAATCAATTGAGATGAATCACTTCTAATTGCATCTGATGAAAATACAAAGCAGTTCAATAAAACAAATGTTTTAATTAATATCTGGAGAAAATTTATTTTCATATTTATTTTTATTTTCAATTATGATTTGACGACATTGGTTTACTAACCTGTTTATTTCTATTTCCTTTACATTATAAGTTATTATCGGTTTATCAATAACTAATAAAATTTTACCTTTTTTTAATTTCAATGATCTACTTGGCAAAAGAGAACTTGCACCAATAATTGTCAATGGTACAATGGGTAATTTCGAACGAATTGCCAAAATAAACCCACCTTTTTTAAAAGGTAAAATTTTATTAGCCTGAGAACGAGTACCTTCAGGGTATAATAGTGTAGAAAATTTTGACTTAGAAAGTATATTAATTGCGTTATCTACTGAAGATTTAGCTTTTGTTTTATTTTTTCTATCAACCTTAATCATCCCTGAAGCTTTTAATGCCCAGCCAAAAATCGGTATTCTGAATAATTCTTTTTTAGCTAAAAACACAATGTTATGAGGTAAATACTTAATACAAATCAAAATATCTAAAGCACTTTCATGGTTACTCATAAAAACATATTGACAATTCAAATCAAGATTACTTAAACCTTTCAATTCACATTTCAAACCCATCGCGCAGATCATCCAATTAGCCCACAATCGCATAATCTTACCTATAAATTTTTTATTTCTATCAAACCACCCAATAAATAAAATAGGAATAGATAAAATCATAGTAGATAAACAAAGATGGGATAAAACCCAAAAAACTCTCAAGATTTTAAAATAGAATCCATTTTAAAATAAGGATGTATAGCTTCAGGAAGGTACACGCTTCCATCTTCTTTTTGAAATGTCTCTAATAATGCAATCATCAATCTAGGAGTTGCAACTCCTGAACCATTTAAAGTATGTACAAATTCATTTTTGTTAGTATTAGTATTACGAAATCTAATATTACTTCTCCTTGATTGAAAATCTTCAAAATTACTACAGCTAGAAACTTCTAAATATTTTTTATCAGCAGGAGACCACACTTCAATATCATAACATTTCGAAGCAGAAAATGACAAATCACCACTACACAATTCTATCACCCTATAATGTAAGTTCAATGCTTGCAAAATAGATTCAGCTTCTAAAAGTAAGGATTCTAATTCTTCATAAGAGTTATCAGGGTGCACAAACTTTACTAATTCAACTTTATTAAACTGATGTACTCTAGAAAGTCCTTTTGTTTCTTTACCATAACTGCCTGCCTCTCTTCTAAAACAAGCAGTATGTGCAGTATATTTATAAGGGAATTTTAATTCATCAACTGTTTCATCTTGATGAAAATT
>CAZQYT010000049.1:5565-8036 GCA_964597475.1 uncultured bacterium
GAATACAAAACAAACCATCTTCAGGAATTGAATACATATCATCTTCAAATTTTGGTAATTGGCCAGTATTTTGCATTGCTTGCCTATTAGACAAAAAAGGTGGCATAAGTTCAATGTAACCATGATTTTCAATATGAAAATCAAGCATAAAATTAATTAATGCACGTTCTAACTTGGCACCAAAGCCTGTATATAATGGAAAAGAAGCTCCTGACATCTTCGTAGCTCTTTTAAAATCAAATAATTTAAGTTTTTCGCCTAAAGACACATGGTCTAAAATTTCAAAATCAAACTCTGGCTTATTTCCCCAAGATTTAACAACTATATTATCACTATCATTTTTTCCATCAGGAACAGTATCATGGACAATATTTGGTATAAAATAAATTTTTTCATCTATTGAAGCTTCAGTTAACTTCAAATCTTTTTCAATTTCTTTGATTTTACTAGTAATATTTTGCATTAATGCAATTTCAGATTTAGCATCCTTTCCCTCTTTCATAATATTAGAAATTTGATTAGAAGCTGTATTTTTACTTGCTCTTAAATCTTCAACTTTTTTTAAAAACATTCTTCGTTTTTCATCTAAAACCATCAATGCATCTATATCTATGTCAGATTTCTTTTTGATTAATGAATTTTTAACAAAATCTAGGTTCTCTCTAATGAATTTTAAAGAAATCATGTGAAAATATCAAACCCCCTGACCTTTAATGATTTTCATTAAAGTTAAAAATAAAATTTTAATATCAAATACAATGGAACTATTTTCAATATAATAATAATCATTTTTTAATTTCAAGTTAACATCATCCAAATTTTTATCATATGTCCCATGTATTTGAGCCCAACCAGTAATTCCAGGTTTAATTTTTGTTCGATTCAAATAATCGGGAATTTCTTTCATTATATGTGCAACTATCTCAGGACGCTCAGGTCGAGGACCAACAATACTCATATCTCCTATTAAAACATTGAAAAATTGAGGGATTTCATCCAAATGAAATCTCCTCATGACTTTACCAATGGGAGTAATACGTTCATCTTCCCTTGATGCCCAAATAGGGCCTGTATTTTTTTCTGAATCTTGATACATGCTCCTAAACTTATACATCTTATAATGCAAACCTTCTCTGCCAACTCTTATTTGTCTATAAAAAACACTTCCAGGACTAGAGAATAAAACCAAAAAAGACAATAAAATAAACAAAGGTGCTAATATAAATAAAGCAATCAATGAAAATAAAATATCTATGGTTCTTTTTAATAATTGATGAACTATAAACATTTTTGAAAAAAACTAATAATCATAACAAATAGTTTAAATTAATAACAAAATACATGTAGTATATTAATATATAAATAAAAAAGAGTTAAAATATTTCCTACATTTATTTTGTAGAATCTACACAAAATAATCCATAAATCAAAATATTAGCAAATAAATAACAAAGCGAACCATAGAAAACAATAATAGGAATACTAGTAAAGCTAGAATGGATTGAAAAAGACAATGGGAAAAATAGCATAAAAACTAAGAATAAAGAAAAAATATTTGACTTAAATGTTACATCATAATCAATCAATTTATTACGATCACTACAATTTTCAAATATTTGAAAGGAATTATTCAAACATATTATTAAAATAACTGGAAAAATAGATACATTTACAATGTTTAAATCTTGTTGCAATAATACTAAACCACCAAAAAACCATAAGCTACCAATAAAAAAAGAAAATATATTTAAAAATATGTAATTTTTATTTTCACTGTAAAAAATCATTACAACAAAAAAACATAAAGCAAATAAAATCAATTCATCATATCCAATTGAATTAATTTTTTCAATAAATACATCTTGCATTAACAATATGCCAACAATCTGATTATTAATCATAACTAATTGATTCATAAAAAATTGCAAGTCATCATATTGTCCCCAAGTGTTAAAATTAGAATAAACATTAATTCTAAACTGATCATTAGCATCATTACTAAGCCGTTTTTTTATATCATATGGAATATTAGAAATATCAACAGGTTCAGTATTTGCCATATCTAATAATGTTGACTTCATGTTTCCAAAAAAACTATCTTGAAAAAATATCAATCTTGTTTTTTTAAAATCATCATCAAATGCTCCAATAAAATAAGTAAGAAGCCCTACTAAACCTTCAGGTCCCCCATCACCAACCAATTGTTTAGTTTTATCATAAAGGTCTACATCTTCATTTATCTGAGCAATATGTTGTAATTCAATAAAATTAGCTTCTAATCTTTTTATTTCATTTTTATATGCCTCAACCTCATATGTTGAAAAAAATTTATTCAATTGACGTAATCTTATTTTTCTATTAAATTCAAAAATAAAACGAAACCTTTCTTGCTCCACATTATCATTTGGCACAAAATCTGAAAAACTTTCAACAAATCCTACAAGTTCATTATGCTCCAAATCTTTTTTTAT